>CAZOTP010000049.1:0-15422 GCA_964582655.1 uncultured Pirellulales bacterium
TGGAGGGGGTAGATCATGAGAAATTTATCATCGGCGGGGTGCAGGAGGATTTCCTGTTCACCCTGCGGGGCGGAGTAGAAGAGGCGCGGGGGGTGAACGGTGATCCAGCCGGCGCGTTCATAGATGGGCAGGAGAGATTTCCCGCAAAATAACAGTCCCAGGTCGTAGTTCTGGTTTCGGGCTTCGGCCATGGCGGCGCGGAGGATTTTTTCGCTGAGTTTTTTGCCCCGGCAGTCGGGATCGACGCCCACGTTGCCGACGCCGGCGGCTTTGAACATTTTGCCATTGACGCGGATGCGGCGTTCAATGACGGCCAGGTGGGCGATGAGCCGGGTTTCTTTTTCCAGGAGCACGCTCCAGGCGACGGCGCAGTTGTGCCAGTACCGTGTTTTGGAAAAGACGGCGGTGTCCCAGGGGAAGCAGCGGCAAAGAAAATCGCGGATGGTCTGGTCCTGCCGGGGAGTGATCTCCAATTCGGGTATAATGCGGATTGTGCAGTCCATGGTTTTGAATCGGAGGCTAGGGAGTGGTTATGATGAACGCACGTGTTTCCGAGGGCTGGACGGTGGTTTTGGCGGCGCCCTTGTCGATGATGCGCCAATAGAGGATGTTGTCGCCATTGTCTTTGAGGAGGAATTTCGCGAGGACGGAGTTTTTGAGGGTAACGGCGGCGGCTCCTTTGGGGGCAGGGAGAGTAAGGAGACATTTTTTATCGGTGAAATCGGCGGTGGCGCTGATTTCGACGGCGGGCGCGATGGCCAGAGACGGCGCGGTGAAGGAGAATTCGATGGAGGAGCCGGAAACAAATTGAGCATTATCCAGCGGAGCGGCGGCGGTCATGGAAAACGCACTCCAACGGAGAGATTGCGGGATGGATGCGGACGCGGCGTGGTTCCCCGTGCCTGCAATGCGCCAGAGGAGGGTTTGGTCGTTGTTTTCTTTGGCGAGGATTTTGAGCCAGTCTTTTGCAGAGAGGGTATAAAAAGCTTTTCCGGCGGTCAGTTTGAATTTGAAGATATTTTTTGGATTGGAGAAATCGCCGGCGGGATCGACTTCGAGCTGAATGGATTTCAGATAAGGATCGGGGATGAAGCGGAGGGTGATCTGGTCGAGAGAATCGAGGGTTTGATTATTGGCAGGCGCCAGGGGGTAGATGTCATAGTCGAGGTTGGCGAGGGGTTCGATGAGCTCCCAGGATTCATCAAGGAGATCGGTGATTTGTTCGAGGGCGTCAGTGACGGTGGTTGTATCGGTGTCTGTGTTACGGATGGATTGCCAGAGAACGCCCATCTGGGAATAGAGGTCGGCGATCTGGCCGTACTGATTATCCTGAAGCCATTGAACCATGTAGGGGGTCATTTCCGTTTTTCGGTCCCGGAGGGAATCGGTAAGGCAGTCTGCGGGGGATTGTCCCTCCTGGATGTTCTGGAGGACCGTTTGGAGGTTTTCGGGACCATCGAGTCCGTCACGATAGAGGTAGCCCAGGAGGTCTGCATTGCTGACGAGGATGGGACCGGAGGTGAGGTAGAGCATGAACCAGGGGCCTGCTTTTATATTGGAATCGTTGGGGAAATCCTCGGTCGCCTGCCAGGCCTGGAGGAAGCGGTTCCAGGGAAGAGGGACGCCGACGCCGTCGGGGAGGCCGTCACTGTCAACGTCATTGCTATCGGAGGGATGGTTGTCGGTGTAATAGACATAATTTTCGTCATAGCCGTGAATCACAACAAAATGGCTGGACGGTTCATCGGGGTAGGATGCCCAGAAAGGATAATATTGGCCGGCATCATCTTTGACGTAGAAAAAATCGAGGTGAACCTGAACGGGAAAACCGGCGGCGATAATGGACTTGAGATGGAGGACGGCGTCTTCTTCGTTGTTGAAAAGGACAACCCTGTCGGCGCCTTTGACGAGAGAACGGCCTCCGCCTCCTCCTTTGCCGTATCCGACAGCATAGCCGATGCCGCAAAGGCGAATCAGGTCGAGGGTTTGGCCCTGAAAGAGTTTTTTTCTCCAGTCATAGATTCGTTTGTGGGGATCGATATAGCCGCCATGGTATTCGATCCATTCGAACTGGGTAATCATTCCGGTTCGGACAAGGATGTCGGCGGTGGAGATGTCCGGGTTTTCATACTGGATGAGCTGTCCCAGACTGGCGAGATAGCAGATGGCGGCGGGATAATCCTGAGCGCCGGGCAGATCCAGATACACGGATACCGGAGGTTCGGCGAATACAGCGGAGCACAGCAGCAGGCAAATCCAGAATATCCTTTGCGGTTTCATAGCTTTTCCTTCTCAATAAATACTGGACGCAATTCCGCAAAATATTATAATGTCGGCTCATTACCGGCGTTATACCATTGTAATACCTGGATATACAAATGAAAAATGAGATGACCATTGCTTTGGGGACCGATCACGCGGGGTATGAATACAAGGAAAAAATCAAAAGATACCTGACGGAAAAGGGATATGAGGTCCTGGACTTCGGGACGAATTCCAGCGCCGCGGTGGATTATCCCGATTTTATCCGGCCCGCCGCCCAAGCGGTCGCCCAGGGACGAGCCGCAAAGGGCATTGTGCTTGGCGGCAGCGGGAATGGGGAGGCCATCGTTGCCAACAAGGTGAAGGGAATTCGCTGCGCGGTGTGCTGGAATGAGGATCTGGCGCGACTGGCGACGGAACACAACAATGCCAACATGATTTCCATCGGCCAGCGCATGGTGCCCCAGGAGCTGGTATGTAAAATCGTGGACGCGTGGCTGAACGCGAAATTTGAGGGGGGAAGGCATCAGCGGCGGATCGAAAAAATCGAATAGCCATTCGTATTCACCGTCAGGACGCCAAAGAACCAGGATTTCATCCTGGAAATGTAAATGTGGATGCGAAAACGTACGGCCAAGAACGTGGAAAAACGGCTGTGACGGTGGAAACGGAGATCAGGCGGGGGAAAGGATGCGATGGACGGAGAAGGACATAAAACGCTGCCTCGGGTGGTGATTGTGTCGGGGACTTTTCCGGAGATGTCGTGCGGGGTGGCGGGGCATGTCAGGCTGACCGCCGAGCGGACGGCGGCGCTGGGATTGTACGAGATTTGCGTGCTGACCTCGCGCGACGGTCGGGTCAAGCCGGAACTGGCGCAGGGGTACACAATCCGCGCGGAGGTGGAGAATTGGGGATTCTTTCATGCGGAGCGAATCTGCGAACAAATAACGTCTTTGAAACCCGATATGGTCCATATTCAGGTCCCTACCATGCGATACGCCGGCTGGCGTGCCTGTGTCATGTCTCGGGTCGCAAAAATATTGAAAACGCGAAATCCCGCTGTGCGGCTGGTGGTGATGCTGCACGATATCGCCGTGGGACATCCGTGGTTTCGGAGGAAATACCGGGGACTGCTTCAGGCGGCGGATGCCGTGATGGTGTCCAACTGCCGCGATGAACAGGCGGTCCGGGATCAGGGATGCCCCGCCGAAAAAATATACCGCGCGCCGGTAACTTCTCATTTTCCGCTGCACCGGCGGGAAGAGAGGACCCGGGCGGAATGCCGGCGCCGGATGGGACTTTCCCAAAACGGTTTCTGCGCGGCGTATTTCGGCTATGTGCACCCGGCGCGAAATGTGAATGTGCTGCTTCGGGCAATTCAGATCCTGCGGACGGCGGGAAAGAATGTGCATGCCCTGATTCTGGGCGGCGCAGCCAAAGGGGCGGAAAAATATTACCGGCTGTGCAAGAAGCAGGCGGAGAATCTTGGGATCGGGGATCGGGTAACGTGGACCGGCTATGCGTCACCGGACCAGGTAGCCGACGGTATGGGAGCCGCGGACGTGTTTGTCAGTCTGCCGGAACGGGGAGCGGATTTGCGAAACACCTCGATCCTGGCCGGCATGCTCGCCGAACTGCCCGTCGTGACAACCGAAAATCCCCGTTATTATACGGATAAAGAACTGGCCGGCATGGGTGTGCATATCACTCCAGCAAAAGACCCCCACGCGGTCGCCAGAACCATTCAGAATGTGCTGGAAAAGCCCCCATCCCCGCAGGCCCTGCGCCGGTTGGCCGAGTGTTTGCAGCCGGAAAAGATCTGGGACCAACACATTCAGACAACAATCAGGGCATACCAGAACAATCCTCCTTTGCGTTTCGAGCCGATTCGCATATAATTCATTTATCAAGGATGATTTGGAATAATATAGCCACGGAGGAGGAGCGAAGAATGAAGCATTGGAAAGTGTTCTTGCCTTTCGGCGCGGTATTTCTTCTGTGGATTTGGCCTCAAACCGCGTCTGCGGCCCCCTATGACGGGGAAGAAATCCTCGTTCAGCAGTCCGACGGTTCCCTTCTGTCGGTGCGGGTCTGGGGCGATGAATTTTATATCCATGCCGAAACCCCGGAGGGATACACCCTCACGCAAGACCCCGAAACGGGATTCATGTGTTATGCCGATTTGGCCGATATGGGTGAAAAGTTTGTCTCCACGGGGCTGGAATACCAGGGGAAAAAACTGGAAGAAACCGGCGGGGCGAAGGGAAAAGCCCTGAAACAATCCCTCCCGAAAGGATTGAAGCTGACCCGTGCTGCACGGATGAAACAGATACAGTCCAATCGCGAGCTTCTGCTCGGGGAGCCACAGCCGGACGTGGGGACATCAGAAACATCCTTGGAAGCATCGGATATCTCCGCGACCGCTCTGACCGGATCGGTGCTGGGCTTGACCCTCCTGATCGATTTTCCCGAGGAAAGCGGAACCATTCCCTATGCGGAGGTGCAGGCGTACTGCAATACGCCGGGGTATTCCGGATACGGCAACAACGGCTCCGTCCGGGATTACTGGCATGACGTATCGAACGGCCTGCTGGAATACACCAATTATGTCACCCCGTACTATTACACCGCGCAGTATCCAAAATCGTATTACAGCGATCCGAATATTTCCTACGGGCAGCGGGCAAGAGAATTAATTCTGGAGGCGTTGAACTATTTAAATTCACAGGGATTTAATTTCTCCACCCTGAGCGTGGATTCGTACAACCGCATCCTCGCGATCAACGCGTTTTATGTCGGTGCCTGCCCCAACGCATGGTCGGAGGGATTGTGGCCTCACAAAGGGAGCATGAGGGATCTGTTCCAGGCGGATGGCGTAAAGTCGGGGGATTATCAGATTACCAATATGGGCTCCGCCCTGCTGTTGGGAACCTTCTGCCACGAAACCGGGCATGTGAGCTGCAAGTGGCCCGACTTGGAGGCTTACGGAAATGAATCCTACGGGATCGGTCGCTATGGATTGATGGCCTATGGCGGCCAGGTGTCAGCCAACCCGATTCCGCCCAATCCCTATCTTCGGGCCTTGAAGGGCTGGGAAACGATTGTGGAGATTACAAACGATCCGGAAGGAACGATTCGAACGCATCAGGCCAATTCCTTTGTAACCTATCGATACAGCCATCCGACCCTTTCCACGGAGTATTTTTTAGTCGAAAGCCGGATCCGCTCCGGACGGAATTCCTATATCCCCGATGAAGGACTTCTGATCTGGCATATCGATGAAAATGGCTCGAACAATTACGAACAGAGAACCGAATCGCTGCATTATAAGGTGTCGGTGGAGCAGGCGGACGGGGCCTTTCATCTGGAAACCAAAGCAAACCTGGGTGGAAGCAACGATTTATTCCACGCCGGCTGGAAGGATGCCTTTGACGACGATTCCGTCCCGGACGCCTTGTGGTGGAGCGGGGAACCGTCGGCTCTTCAGTTGACCCGGATCAGCGCCGTCGGCACGACCATAAGCTTTACGGTGGGAGAGGAAATTCTCCCGCAGGTCCCCGGAGATGTGGACGGCGACGGCGATGTGGATGAAGCCGATTTGACCTTGTTTTCCTGCCAGTGGCTTCAAAACTGCACCGTCCCCGAATGGTGCAGCCTCTGCGATTTCAACCAGAGCGGAGAAGTGGATTTCCTGGATTTTAATTATATCGTGGCCAATTGGTTGAGCGGAACGCCTTGACCTCAAACGCCGTTTCCTCGAAAACGCGGACCGGCCCCTTCCCGCCCGGATCAAGGTTTTTCCAGAAGCTGGTGGAGTTCGAGCCAGATGAGGATGAACCAGCCGAGCTGCAGGATGAAAAAGAAGATGATCTGCAGCCATTCGGCGTGGTGCTTGGCCGAAACCGTGAAATTCTGAATGATCAGCGAGTAAATGTCCTGCAGCGACTGAACCTTGGCCCGGATGGATTTGCGCCAGTCCTCAATCTTGAACTTGGCGGCCGCCAGGTCGTAGAAACGGGCGGAATACCAGTCCCCGATGAGCCGGATGTCGCGCTCGATTCGCTGCAAATCGGTGATCGATTCCAGCTGCGTCTGGATGGTCTTGCGAATATCGTCCTGCAGGTCGGCGTTTCGGAAAACGAACTTTCGGGCGGGACGCTGAAGGATTTGCGCCAGATGGGTCCGGCGGTCGTCGAGCTGCTGGTCGAGAATTCGGTGCCGGAGAAGCTGAAGGTTCGCCAAGGTCAGCAGTTCGATGTCTTCCAGAATGTCGCTGGACGGGTCGAAAAGGAACGCGCCGTCCCAGTCGATGATGGACAGGTCGTTTTTCTCGTATTTGATCTGGGATTGCAGCGTATAGGCGATTTCCTTATCGTCGAGGAGACGGTCTTCGGATTTGAGGAGGGAGGCGATCATGGGGGCGTTCGTAAGGAACTGTTCGGGGGCGCCCGGATAGTCGGTTACGGCGAAGATGGAATATTCCTCGCAAAACGAGAGGTTGCCTCCGCGACCCTGAAATATTTCATACGCTTTTTGATACAGATTCTTTTCAAGCTCGAAGGTCGCATGGTCGAAAATATTCTCGACCGCCACCGTGGTTTTGATCAGCAGAATATCCGGAGCGTACCCGCGAAGCGTAAAAACGAGAGAGCTGCCGTCCAGACCGACGGTTTCCTCCCCCAGCGTGATCGGACGGGGCAAAGACGCCAGGGAATACCTCGGCGAGCTTTTAACGGCCGGAACGTCGAGAAAATCCCCCCGGTCAATCGCCGGAATCTGGCCCATCAATAGCGTCATCAACTGTTGTTTCATAACGTTGCCTTTCCGTATCTGGAACCTGCCTCAATCATTGGATTATAGCCGGAAAAGCGGGCAAAAAGTATATTGCCCGCAAATACCATTTTCGTTCGGCGCAAACCCGGCCGGACAGAGTTGTATCGGTTTTCATCACAACAGGTTATGAACCTGGGACAAAATTTCAAGGAGAGTTTTCCGTCATCAGGGGTTCCGGAGAGACAGCCCGAGGATTCCCACGATGACTTCATTGGCGACCGCGACGGCCCGCAGGGCCTTAAGCTCTTTTTCCGGATCCAGCGGGATTCGCTGGATAATCGCGTGATTGTAATCACTGAAGTATTGCGATTCGTTTTGGCTCTGGCAGGCGGCGGTCAGCCAGTCGTCGATATTCAGGGGATTGACAAGCAAGACCGATTGCGTACTGCCGTCGGCGTATTCGACGGTAAATCGGGCGTTCTCGACATGGGCCTGCATAGGATTGGTCACCCCCACAAACAGAATGGCCAGCTCCACTGCCCGGCCCGCCAGATTAAAAGAGATTTCCTTTGGAAAATTTTCCCAGATCGAAACGCACGCGGCGTTGGGCCCGTCCGAGGGTGTGAGAAAGGGAATGCCGGAGGGTGAACGCCAGGTACCGTTACAGGTTCGAAGGGCGGTATCGTCCACTTTAACTACCCGTTGTCCGGCATGATTCCAGCTCCAGCCGAAGCGGCCGTTGAGAGAGCACATGAGAGAATGCCCCTGAGGTCTGGGGTTGCGGTATTGCTGCTGATGAATATCGGCCAGAGCGATGTTGAACCGGCCGGTAATATCAAGAGGCTGGTATTTTTCCGCAACCGGAGGCGGAAGAACCGTTTGGGACGGTTCGGGAATCACCAGATCGGCCGGAAGCCACCCGTCCCAGTCGAGATGTTTAACCCGGAGAAACACGGTATGGTTTCCCGGCTCCGCGTGAAGCCGCGCGGAAAGAGAATCCCTGCTCTGCTTGGCTTCCTGCAGACAGCCGGAGGGATCGTTCCATTCCACAATCTCCCCCGCTTGGGTTTGAATGGCAACGGCGCTGTCATTCGGAATGGATGACGGATAAACCAGTTCCGGGACCGGCTGGGGTTTATACCGGAGCTGTAATTGCAGCGGACCAGCCTGTTCGGTCTTCACGATGAGCCGGGAGGATCCGATGGCCGGTTCAATGGAATAGTCAATTCGTTGATCGTTGAGAGTGACATTGTCAATGGACGCGGACGGCAGAGGCAGGGAGAAAGTTTTGACGGCGGACGAGCTGTCACAATAACCAAGCGAGATTTGATGATCGGAATGCTGATACCGAAGGTCCCCGTCGGGGATTTTCAGATTCGCATGGTCCCATTCCGGCGGAAAAGCGGGAGCAACCGTGATTTGCCGATCCAGAAGATTTCGCCGGATGCCGAAAAGCCCTTCTACAATCAAACGCAGATGCATGGAACAAATGTCGGTGAAGTCGGGTATGTAATAGCTGAAACCAGTTGGAGCGAGGCCGTGACAGACTGTTCCGGGGACATGCCCCAGAAAATGCGCATCGACCAGAGCGGTAAGCAGCTCATGAGCTTTTGGGATTTGTCCAATCTGGAAATACGCCCAGGCGAGGTGCATGTTTTCTGCCGGGTAGAGCCCATAGCTGGAATAGAGATGAGGGAACCAGTTGGAAGAGAAGGCCAGCCGTCCGCCGCGGGCAATGGTGCGGGTGTTGGGGATTTGGGTTTCCGTAAAGCGGAGCATCTGATACGCCTGGAACGGATCGACGATGCCGGCTTCGATGGAATGATACGCCGTCGCCAGTTCCGGGGCGGGATGAAGGAGTTTGTTTCCAAGGGTGTCCTTGTATTCGGCGACGATCCCTTTTTCCGGAATCCAGAGCGTGTTTTGAAACGCATCGCGAATTTGTTCGGCGCGCTGCCGGAAGGGTTCCGGATCGCGACCGATTCGTTCGGCGATATTGGCCATGAACAGATGGGCGCGGTAGTTGTAGGCGGACGCCTGGGCGCAGTCTCCCCCGTTGTAGGCATGCGCATCGGAAATCCAGGTGTTCAGCCAGTTCTGGTATAGGCCGTTGTTTTCCGGATCGAGAATCCGGGTCTCCCACGCGAGAATCTTCGACAGATTGTCAAAAATCTGACGGGCGTACTCCAGATTTCCCGTCCACTCGATATTGTGGAGAATCATGTCAACGGCGACTTCCTGCATGTTATAGGAAATCCGCTGTTTTCCATCCAGAATACAAGGCAGATAACCATAGCTGTTGCGAAGCATGGAATTGCCCTTTTCCTCATTGAACGCGAGACTCTCCGGCTGATCGGATGGGGGGACCTGGGTTGCCGCATGGGCGAGAAAGGCTTTCTGAACGCGATCGTGCCAGCCCAGGACGGTGGGGCCATACCAGTTCCGCCAGCCGAGATAGGGGGCATGCCAGCTGAAGGCGCCGTGATAGAACGTGTTTTCATGCCAGCAGGCGTCCATCGCCATCACGTTGGAGGGAACGGTCTGATTGAGCATGGGATCGGGAGTGTCAATCTGCATGGCCGATCGCTTTTGAAGAATCCCCTGCTTGATTTGCTCGACAGGATTGGAGTGATGGAGCCATCGGTCGAGGTCCGCTTCCGAGCCGTTGCGGAGAATAACAACGCAGCCTTCAAACGATTGGTTTTGCCCGATGGCGGCCGTCATGCAGACCATCGGATTTTCGACCGGATCGGAGGTGGTCCCGCAGAGAAAGGCAGGCGTATGCGCCTGTTTGGCATCCACAATGCGGACATCCATGGGAAAGGTGGTCCCGATCTGCATGGAGGTTTGGATGGCATGATGCTCCGGGCCTCGGAGAAGGGCGCGGTTTTTGCCTGCAATGATGGTATTCTCGCGGCAGTCCCACTCCGAAAACTCGCGGTGCTCCTGATCCGGGTATTCGAATCGTCCCAGAAAATCGGTGATCCCTCCGAATCCCAAAACAAGAATCACACGCTGATCGGAGAGGAGTTTGATATGAACAAGAAATCCGGCGTCGGATTCCAGAGGCAAAACCTCCAGATTCACCCGGGCGACGGGGAAACACTGGAGGTAGGTGTTGAGGTCATATTCCATCCAGCCGTTTCGAAAGGTGGAGAGAGTCCCTCCCATTTGATGAAACCAGGCGGAATAGCGGGGGAGGTCCGAGCCGGGGGTATAGCACAGACCGGCCATCAAGGTGCCGCATTTGGCCTGTTTGCACGCGGCTTCTTTTCGCCAGTCGGTGATCGCCCCCATGATAACGGGCTGGTCGCCGGCGAACGTGAAAAACCGCTCCGGAAGCGGGTCCTGGCTATGCCCCCCGTACAACGTGCGGTTGAAATAACGCGAGCTGTTGTATATTCGGTAGCCGTCCTTCACCGGCTGATACGCCGGAACGCAGCTTGTCTGTACAAGCGCATCCTGCTCTTGCCCAAATGCCTGACAAAAGAAGAAACACGACAGCAAGAGAACCACACATAGCTTCATAAGATTCTGTCTCCGTAAAGGTTGTGATTGCCGGCAAAAACGGCTTGTTTCCAGTTTCCTCAAATGATACAATCCATTGGTTGTTATAGAGGTCTGTTTCACTTCCGGCCCCGTTGGCTGCATGGTATTCTGGGTGGGGGAAATTAGTATATCTTGTTGCTTCAGTGTATCTGCATATTCCATAATAAACAAAGAGAAACCGTATGAACACCAAAATTCGAAACGGATTTACCCTGATTGAACTCCTGGTCGTGATTTCCATTATCGCGCTGCTGGTCAGCATTCTCCTGCCGGCCTTGAACGGCGCCAGAGAGCAGGCCAGGCAGCTTCTGTGCACCAGCCAGTTGAAGAGCATGTCTCTGGGATTTACCCTGTACGCCAATACATATGCGGGAAATGCCCCCCGCGCCTTTGGGTATGATGACGGCAGCTACTCGCCCAGAGACAATTTCAACTCGTGGTTTATCTATCTGGCCTATCGTTCGGGCAACCAGGTCAATCCCACCATGGAATCCTTCCCCCTGAATCTGGGCCATCTCCATTACGAGGGATATATCGAAACCGGGGAGACATTTTATTGTCCGTCGCTGGCGCTGCGGAACCCGTCCTGGTCGTATGATTACTATACCGAGGGAGATGTGGCGTGGGGGAAGGAATTCCCCCGGCATGAAATTGAGAACAGCCAGGGCAAAGACGCCCGCATCCGCGTCAGCTATTCCTATTGGCGCTATTATCAGCAGAGGATCGAAAAACTGGATAAACTCCAGAATTATGTGATCGCCCTTGATATGTTCCGGGACAGGGAAGACCTCAACCATCTGACATTGAGCCGTGAGCCGAAAGGATTTAATCTCCTCTGGGGCGACGGACATGTATCGTTTAGCGAGGCTTCGGAATCTATTCTGGAGGAGGATCTCTGGAATGTCGGCGACGCCAATACGGTGTATCGACGCGAGATTCTCTATCGCTTGATGGGGTGGGGCGAAATGGATCCTTTTGTCCGCATTCAGGGGTGGTAACCGCCAGGCGCTTCGCCAAACGGGAGGAGCGAAAAAAATTTCATGGAAATGCAAAGCGAGGAGAAAGATAGAATGCCGTTAAAAATGATGTTGGGATTTGCCATGTTCCTGATTTGGTTCCCGGGCTGTTTCTGGAATTCTCCCGAGAGAACAAAATCCAAAGGCGAATGGGAGATCATCGCCCATCGCGGAGCAAGCGAGGAGGCCCCGGAAAATACCCTGGCGAGCGTCCGTCGGGCCTGGGAGCTTGGAGCGGACGCGGCGGAGGTAGATGTACACCTAAGCCGAGATGGGCGTGTGATGGTCCATCATGACAAGACGACGAAACGACAGGCAGGCGTGGAGTACGTAATTGCAGATACGGATTCCCCCGTACTGCGGGAATTGGATATGGGACGATTCAAGGGAGAAAAATTCGCCGGCGAAAAAATGCCGTTTTTAGAGGAGGTTCTCGCGACGGTTCCGCCGGGGAAAAGCCTGTTTATCGAAATCAAATGCGGGCAGGAAATTTTGCCGGTTCTGGAACAAATCCTGCGAGAGCAGAGGTCCAGCCATCGAATCGTGATCATCGGGTTTAACCTCGAGACCGTCTCGGCAACGAAACAAAAAATGCCGGTGATTCCGGTGTACTGGCTGATCGGACGGCAGAAAAATAAGGAAAATCCGGACCAAAGCGAACCGTTGAAACCCGAGAAACTGGAGCAGGCCCATGCACACGGATTCAATGGCGTGGATCTGCATTTTTCCGCCATAACGGAGGATGTAGTTCGAGCAGCCAGGGAAATGGATCTGGAGGTGTATGCCTGGACGGTGAATGATCCGGCGGAGGCGAAACGGCTTGCTCATTGCGGCGTAAAGGGAATCACGACGGACCGCCCTGGGGAATTCAAGTCCATGCGGCGCTAAAACAACATCGGTCCGATATCGAGGTGACGCAAAAAATGTCCGTCATCGGTTTGGGGATAATCGCTGCGGTAATGGACGCCCCGGCTTTCCTGACGCTTCAGGGCGGATTCGGCCATCATGCGGGCCACCGTCAGCATGTTCTGGCACTGCCAGCCGGGAACGTCGTTAAAGACCTTATCGAGCACGTAGCGCCGCCAGAAGTCGATGATTTCCAGAGTTTCTTGGAGCCGTTCCCAGTTCCGCACCATGCCGACATTCCGCCACATCACGGCCCGCAGAGAGTTGGTCACATCTTCGATGTCCAGCCGCGTCCGCTGAGAATCGGGAATGTCAAAAACAATCGTCTTCCACTGCACCTCGCCCGTTTCGCTGAGAATTTCCGCAAGCGCGTTCTCCCCGCAAATCTGGCCAAACACAAGCCCTTCCAGTAGGGAATTGCTGGCCAGACGGTTGCTGCCGTGGAGACCCGTGCAGGCGGCTTCCCCGCAGCAGTACAGGTTGCGGACGCTGGTTCGTCCCTCCAGGTCGGTTTTCACCCCCCCGATCATATAGTGGGCGCTGGGGCGAATCGGGATCAAGTCCTTGTCCACATCAATATCGAATTGCCGGCACAGCTCGCTGATCGTGGGAAACCGTTCGGACAGCCACGCCGCCCCCAGATGCCGGATGTCGAGATACATGTTGGTGGCGTTGGCTTTTCGGATTTCCTCATAGATCGCCCGGCTGACCACATCCCGCGGCGCTAGTTCCGCCATGTCATGGTAATCGGTCATAAAACGACGACCTCCCCGATCCACAAGGTACCCCCCCGCGCCCCGCAGGGCTTCCGTGATGAGTTTCCGTTCCGCGCCGGCAATATACAGCGTCGTCGGATGAAACTGCATGAATTCCATATCAGACAGTACCGCACCCGCGCGATACGCCATCGCCAGACCGTCCGCCGTGGCACCCTCCGGATTCGTCGTTTCGCGGTACAGACGACCCGCCCCCCCCGTCGCCAGAATCGTCCGCCTTGCCCAGATGCACTGGTACCCGTGCTTGGGATGGTAGGTGAGAACCCCGTAGCAGCACCCGTCCTGGGTCAGCAGGTCGATCGAAAAACAATGGTCGAAAATTTTAATATCATGATTCAGCCGAACTTGATTCCGAAGGGTTTCCACGATGGCCCGGCCGGTGGCGTCCCCATAGGCATGGAGAATTCGGGAGTGACTGTGCCCGCCTTCCCGACCCCGAGCCAGACCCGTCTCGATTCGGTCAAAGGGCGTTTGCCATTCAAGAAGCTGATCAATCTGCCCGGGGCCGGAGCGAATAACCAGCTCCACCGCCTGCCGGTCGCACAGCCCGCAGCCCGTCTTGAGGGTATCTTCGATATGCGATTCGAACGTGTCGTCGGCAGCGGTTACCGCGGCGATCCCCCCCTGGGCATAGAAAGAGTTGCTCTCGGAGAGCTTGTCTTTGACCAGAAGGATAGCCTTTCGCCCCTCGCTGGCGACGCTCAGGGCGGCTCGCAGGCCCGCCACGCCGCCCCCCAGTATCAGACAGTCGGTGTACAAATGCCCCATCGCCCGCGTATCCAGTTTCGCTAGGTATCGTCTCATGAGAACTATTGTACTGCCCCGGAACGGCATTTCTATTGATTTTCAAAAATTTCCGCCCGGGACCTGGGAAATGCCTGGCGGAACTCCTGAGCAATGGGGCTTGCCGAAATATGGAATTACCGGTACAATGACCGCACAGAAAATCAAATGAAAACAAATTTACTGCCGAAGCAGGAAAGGAATCGACCATGGCCAAGCTTGATGTATGTCTGGAAACCGTGTTTACCAATTTACCCTATGAGAAGCGAATTGCCAAAATTGCCAAACTCGGGTATGACGCCGTGGAATTCTGGCATCCCGAAGGAACCTTTAACGGAAAAATCATTAATGAGAATATGCCCAAAGATCCCGCGATCCTTCGGCAGGCCTGCAAGGAAAACGGCGTGAAGGTGGCCGGCTTTGCCCTCAACGCCTGGAACGGCCAGTACGGCGGGTGCCCCACCCGGGCGGCGGACCGGAAAAAGTTTGCCGAACAGATCGCCAAAATGATCGAATTCGCCGGCCAGATCGATTGTCATTCCGGAATCATCCTGACCGGGCTGGTCCAAAAAGGTCTCACCCGGACCCAGATGCGAAAGAACGTTGAAAAAGCCTTTGACGATGCCTTGGAAATCGCCAAAAAGAAAAAATTTACCCTGCTGGTCGAGCCGCTCAACACCTATGTGGATCATGGCGGCTTTTATCTGGACAGCGCCGCCGAAGGGATCGAGCTGGTGCGGTCCTTCCAGTCTCCGTACATGAAGCTGCTGTACGATGTGTATCATATGCAGATCATGGGCGGCAACGTGATTGCGACATTGACAAAGCACGTGGATATCCTCGGGCATGTGCATGTCGCCGGCGTGCCGGGCCGGGCGGAACCACACCTGTGCGAATTGAATTACCCCTACATCTTCCAGGCGATGGACAAAGCGGGGTATAAGGGTCGATTCGGACTGGAATATTTCCCGAAAATGGACTTCGCCCAGTCGCTGAAATTGCAGAGAAAAATGGTCCGGTAAGCCGTTCTCCGCTTTTGCAACGCAACGGATGCCCTGCCGCGCACCCGCGATCCTTTCACGCGGCAAAGGGATGAATCGCTCCCGCCGATCGGGCCTCCGGAGATGGTTCGCCCCGTTCAGTTCGATCCGCCGGCGGTCAATTGTCTCCCCAGCTCATACGCCTCCCGCAGCGCTGTGGGGTGTTCCCGCACCGCGCCTTTCTCATCCATCTGGTCGAAAAGCAGTTCGCCCCAATACTCCATCTCGATCGCGTCGAAAAACCATCTCATAGTCATCTTCGCCCCTTCGAAAATTTTCCTCCCGCGCGATCCCCCCGCCGAGAGAAACACCCCGCG
>CAZOTP010000050.1:0-15336 GCA_964582655.1 uncultured Pirellulales bacterium
TGGGGGGGCACCCGCGTATACTGGGCGGGGGGCCGCCGGATTGGAAACGCATGTAAACCACCCAAACCGTAAATCCCCCCCCCCCCTTCCCCGCCACATCGGAACCGCACGCCAGCTTTTTCTGGATGACTGGATGATCGATTCCTGCGAACATCTTGAACGCGGTGTCGAAAAACCGATCAAATATGAAGGCAATCCGGTGATCCACCGCGAATCTCGCTGGGAAACCCATCGCAGCGACCTGTACGGCAGCGCGGTGTATGATCCCCGGGATAAAAAAGTGAAACTGTTCTACTCCGCCGTCACTACCCCTCAGCACGATGACCGTCTTGCATACGCAGAATCCTCCAACGGAGGGCGAACCTGGACCAAGCCTTTATTCGACTTCATCCCGTTTGGAGATCATTCGAAAACCAATCTTGTGTTCGAACCGGCGGGGGAAATGCTGGCCGGCCCCTGCGTGTTCCTCGACCTCCATGATCCTGATCCTGCCCGGCACTACAAACTCTTCACGAGCGATTATCACGACCGTCCGGACGGAAAAAAAGTCCCTTGGGGAATGTATGTCAACACCTCGCCCGACGGCATCCGCTGGAGCCACGCCAATTATCATTACATCGATCCGCTCGTCAGCGATACTGCCCAGTGCGCATTCTGGGATGAACGAATCCGGAAGTATGTTGCTTATGTTCGGTTCAAACCCAAACGATTCGGCCGTGCCGTGGGCCGCATGGAAAGCTCTGATTTTCTTCACTGGTCCCCGCCGGAGCTGGTATTCGTAACCGAAGAAAAATCTTTTTACAGCATGGGCGTTACGCCTTATGAAAATCTCTACATCGGCACCCCCTGGATTTTCTGGGACTCCAAAAAAGACCGGTCCAAAACCAATCCGGTTCTCTCCCCCGGATTGGCGGTCAGCCGCGACTCCTTCGACTGGCACATGCTCACCAGCATTGAAAATAATGAAGAATTCATTCCTGCAGGCCCCCCCGGCAGCATTGATGACCGCCAAATCCGTATGGGATCCTCCCTGGTGGTCCTTGAAAATGAAATTCTCTTCCTCTACGGTGCCAGCGACTGGCCCCATGACAGCGATATGCTCGTCGATGTGGGACTGGCGTCCCTCCGCCTCGACGGTTTTCGCCCTCTCGTCGCGGGGGATACGCCAGGCACACTCATCACACAGCCTTTTATTCTCGAAGCCGACAGACTATGTATCAACGCTTCCTGTCAAGGGAACGGCTCCATTCTTGTCGAGGTCCTGAATCAGAATTATGAACCGTTTTCTCCCTTTGCCGGGAATCATGCAATTCCCTTTACCGGCGACGCCATCCGTCATGCCGTCTCCTGGAAGCCACAGAATACTCTGTCATCTCTGCGAGGGCAGGCCATCCGCCTGAAATTTACTTTGCAGAACGCCAAACTGTATTCCTTCGCCATCCAATCGCCATGATGGATTTCAAAAAACAAACCGTCGCCTCAAGCTCACAGCTTCACGAGCATTTTCCCCTTGTTTTTCCCTTCAAAGAGACCGATGAACGCCTCCGGCGCGGACTGTATTCCCTCATAGACCGTTTCCTCCCACTTCACTTTTCCCTCTTTGATCCACCGGCCCATCTGTTCGACAAATTCCCCATAGTGATCCCAGTGATCCATGACAATGAATCCTTCCACGCGAAGCCGTTTGACCAGAATTTGAATGAAATTCGCAGGCCCCGGCGTCAGCGTGCCGGCGTTGTACTGGGAGATCATTCCGCACACCACGATTCGGCCAAACTGCTTCAGATTCAGAAGAGCCGCTTCGAGATGATCCCCGCCTACATTTTCAAAATAGACATCGATGCCTTGCGGGGCGATCCGGGCCAGCGTTTTCGGCAGATATCCCGCATCGCGATAATTAATCACGGCATCGGCGCCCATGGCGCGGACGGCCTGGACTTTTTCTTCGGTGCCTGCCGATCCGATCACCGTACAGCCGGTCAGTTTGGCGATCTGGCACGCGGCGCTGCCCACGGCTCCGGCCGACGCCGACACAAATACAGTTTCGCCGGCCTGGATCCGGGCAATCCGCATCAGGCCCACCCAGGCCGTCATTCCGGGCATCCCCATGACGCCCAAAAACGTCTGCACGGGCAATCCGGTTTCCGGCAGCGCGGTCAATCCGCTCCCATCGCTGATGAAATGCGTCCGCCAGCCGTTCATGCTCATCACTTTTCCGCCGACAGCCCATTGGGGATTTTTCGATTCGACAATCTCCCCCACCGCACCGCCTTCCAGGACCTCTCCCAGCCGAAACGGCACGGCATAGCTTTTCCGGTCGATCATTCGTCCCCGCATATAGGGATCCACCGACATCCATACATTTCGGACCAGCACCTCCCCCTCTCCAATCACGGGGAGTTCTCTCTCCACGATCTGAAAATGGTTCGCCTGCACCATGCCCGTCGGGCGGCCTGCCAGATGAATTTCCACGGTTTTCATGATATCTCCTTTCGCATCCATACAACCGGCCCAAATGACTCCCAAAAGGCAGAACCATACACATCTTCCGATGTTTGTATGGGACCCATTCCGGGATGACAGCCATACTCTCGATTGTATTCCATCGTACTACACAAGCCTCGTCAAGGATTTTTTGGGGAGTTTCCCTGTCAACCATACAGCATCGTTTCCATTTTTGCGGATTTCATACCGGTTTGTTCCACGATGTAAAACCCGAAGAGAGCGTATGATACCATTGGAATCTGGCTTGACACCCCCTTGACGGAACAGCCGGAGATTTTTACAATTTCCGTATCGTTTCAGAACATACAAGACATATTGGAAAGGCGCGACCTCATGGCCACATATTTTTCCGACAACTCCTTCACCATTGGCAACACCCCGCTGGTTCAATTGAATCGCATCGGGAAAGACAGTTCCGCCGTTTTGTTAGGCAAGATCGAAGGCCGCAATCCCTCATTCTCGGTCAAATGCCGTATCGGCGCGAATATGATCTGGGACGCCGAGAAAAAAGGGCTTCTTACCCCCGGGGCGGAGATCCTCGAGCCCACCAGCGGCAACACGGGCATCGCGCTGGCCTTCGTCGGCGCCGCCAGGGGATACAAAGTCAACCTCACCATGCCTGAAACCATGAGCATGGAACGCCGAAAAGTGCTGATTACCCTTGGCGCCAACATCATCCTCACCGATGGAGCCAAGGGGATGTCCGGCGCAGTGGAAACCGCGGAGAAACTGGTTCGGGAAAATCCCGGCAAGTACTTTATGCCCCAACAGTTTAGGAATCCGGCCAATCCCGAAATTCATGAGAAAACCACAGGTCCTGAAATCTGGAACGACACGGAAGGCAAAATCGACGTCCTCATCGCGGGCGTCGGCACCGGCGGCACCATCACTGGCATCAGCCGATACATCAAAAAGACGAAAGGCAAGGCCATTCTCACGGTCGCGGTAGAGCCGGCCGACAGTCCCGTCATCACCCAGAAGCTCAACAATCAGGAACTGCGGCCCGGCCCGCACAAAATCCAGGGCATCGGCGCGGGCTTCATCCCCGATGTACTCGATTTGACGTTACTCGACAGAGTGGAGACCGTTACGAACGAAGAAGCCATCGAATTCGGCCGGCGCCTCTCCCGCGAGGAAGGCATCATGGCAGGCATTTCCTGCGGCGCCGCCGCTGCCGTTGCTGAACGTCTTGCCAACCAGCCCGAATTTGCCGGCAAAACCATTGTTGTCATCCTCCCCGATGCCAGTGAACGATACCTTTCGAGTATCCTCTTCGACGGTCTGTTTAAGGATATTGAATCCCGCCGGGCATGAAGACAGGTCCTTCTATACTGATTTGATAAGGTTCTCGTATGACACAGCAGAACCATCTCAGGCGGTTTTTCCTCTTTGCGATCCTGTTTTTCTTTGTCTTTGTTTCCCTTCCGACGCGCTGTCTGGCCAAACGAACCGTCATGTCCCTGGATGGGGAATGGCAAGTCGAACAGGGGGGCATGGATGCCATCCCCGAACAATTCACACATCGCGTTGTTGTGCCTGGACTTATCGACATGGCGGAACCGGCCTTTGAGCAGGTCGGTGTGAAAAGCAATCTGCGCGAGGCATTCTGGTATCGAAAACAATTTCAGATCGACGGGCCGGTCCCTTCGGTTGCCCTGCTTGTGATTCATAAAGCCAAATACGGCATGAAGATATATTTCAATGGCCAGCCTGTCGCCGAACATCTGCCCTGCTTTACTCCTCTCCGGCTGGATGTTACACCGTTTCTCCCAGAAAAAACCCGTATCGGTATAGGCAACAGGCCGGGACGTGCTCATGTTCCCCTGCGCCCTGCCCGCCGAGGCGAGAAAATATCTGCTGATCGCAAAATGGAACCGTCCCGGCGAATCGCCCGTTCGCAACCTTCGGGATGTGGTGATTATAGATTAGGGCATTCTGGTTTGACCGTTTCAACGATCGGGGCCTTTCGAGCTGGAGACTTTCTGGAGGCTAATGCATCCTTCCTGGATCGGAATTAACAAAAACAGAAGGGATCGACGTTCGCTTTCCCCCAGATAGATCGTGCCATCTTTTCCCGTGGTCATCGCATCGAATTGATATCCCCGCCAATAGTAGTAGGGGCTTCTGTCGACAATGAAGAGCCCCAGATCCTCAAATCCGCCGCTTGGGGGATCATAACTGTACAATTGGCACGGCCGGGCGCTGGAACGTTCTCCGGCCATGATGTAGATTTTTCCGTTTCCGGCCACGGCCAAACATCTCAGGCGCCGGTCCATACGTGGTTTGCCCAGATTGTGCAATGTCATTTCTCGAGGATTGAGGCGAAACAGATAGCCGTCGGATGTTCCGCCATAAATCACACCGGCGTTGTGCATCGTGAAATAGTCCACGACTGCGTAATCTTCAAAAAATTGGGCGTAATAATAATCTCCAGGGATTTTTAATCCTGTGGAGCAGATTTTCTTGATCTCTGGATCATAATACTTGAGTTCGCCGCCCGTAGAAGAAGTGAACACACGGCCCGCGAGATCGCAAATCAAGGCCCGAGGCAAACTGCGCCAGTGCCGTTCCGGTCCGTGAAAGACGATGTTCTCGTCGATGGGACCCAGATCGGTAAATTGCCCGATGGATATATCAAACAGAAAGAAATGCCCATGGGGATACGTCAGGCCGTAAACAACCGTCCCTTCGGGATTGATCGTCAGGGCGTAGATGGAATCTCCGGGAAGAGGAACACCAAGGTCTTGCGCTTCGCAATCCATCTCGGGCAGATTCACTTTTTCATTGTCAGTTTTGGGATTGTATCGAAAGAGACTGCCTCCCGGATAGCCGGCATAATGATTTTCGATATCCCGCCAGAGTGTGGTATCGATGCGATCTTTTCCAATTCCGCCGGGAGAGATCTCGATTTCTTCCAACACATTTTTTCCCGTTCCGATGTAGATGTATCCCTGGCGATCTTCCGCAATAGCGTGATGAATTCCCTGCTGGTCTTTCAAGCGTCCCAAATGACGAACCTTGTTGATCCGCGGGTCATAGACAAACAAATAGGCCCGTTCCCCGCTGGTGCCGCCGTAGATCAGACCGTCCCGGGCCGTCAGCAGCGAGGTAATGGCGCTGCTGTTGGGGGGGATTTCATTGACCAGGGGATATCCCAGATCGCGCATATCCGCACGATGCAAATTGGGGATGTTCGTCTTTGCCCAGTCCTGAGCAAAAAGAATACCGGGAAGAATCAAACTATGCGCCAAGCCAAGATGGACAAGAATTCGTTTTTGAAATATATTATCCATCGCGACTTAATCCTGTTTACCGGCTATGGTTTTCGTTTCTTAATTTTGAAAGATTATCCGGCTTGAAAATCAGCAACTGCATCGCCGCCGGCATATCCCCGATTTGGCGGGTCGCCTGTTCCGGATTTTTGACCTCCGCCTGGCTGCAGATATACAGCGTGCCATCGGGAGCAACGGAGGCCGCTTCGCAGCCAAACACGCGCCTGCCATCCGAGATTCGCAATTCTCCCAGATCCATTCGCTGATTGGCGCGAAGATCATACAGAATCAGATGATGGTCTTGCAAACTTCCGAAGGTTTCCGCATACGCATCCAATAGATACTCACGGGCGGAAGGTACAAAATAGACTCGTTTATTCCGATTATCCAGGGCAAAGGCCAATGGGGAGTAAGGGACATCTTTGCGATTTGTATCCCAGAACCGGCTGTCGCATATCTGCGCCAGAGCCGTGAAGGAACCCTCCGGCCCATCGTGAGGATCATACCGGAATAAAACAGATCCGCTTCCGCAGGTTACCCCGTAAGCCACCTTGTCCACTGGATCCCATTCCACCGCACGCCAGTCACAGGTGCGGTCAATCATCGGATTCTTCAATTGTGTTGGGAAATACGAAGGATCGTAGGGCATCGAAATCGACAGATCGCAGACCCTTTCGCTTTGCGCATCGTACTTCCAGATCCGGCCCACGGGAAAACTGCCGTACACATTTCCCCGGTCATCGCAGAAAATATCCCGACAGACATCCCAGTTGCTGACCCGCCCCAGATTTTTTGTGATTCGTTTCTGAATGTCAAACCGATACAAGTATCCCGTAAATCCAACACCAAATAAATACATTCGTTTGGGATCCATCGCCAGAGGATAGATTCCCGTCTGTTGATCCACCAATCCCAAATTTTCCAGCCGATCCTGCTTGGGATCATAGCGCAACCAATGACCGCCCTGCCAACTGGTAAAATCGATGGTTCGCGGACCGCCGCCATTATTCAATGGCACAAAATAAATATTCCCCTCTTCGTCCTCGACCGGCTTATTATGAATTTTACAGGAGGTCCGGATTCCTTTGCCCCGCTCGCCCAAGAATTCGGCAATGTCATATAGCAGTCTATTTTGTCCGGCAGCCGGATCATAGACATAAAAATGGGCGCTGCCGCCTTCGGTGATCAATCCGGTATAGACCCTGCCGGATCGGGCGGCGTACAAGGCATCCCACATCACATCATCCCGCCCGGGATAATCGCGGGCCTCCACAAAGCAGATTTGCTCCTCGGCGGCATGGAGACTTGTGGCGGAGCCGTCGGCCTGGCATGCCAATATCAGAAGCAGTATCCTTCTGCAAAAATAGCTGTCCTTAATCATGTGTCGTATTCGTTTTGTTCCCATCGAATATCCTCTGGATAACAGGATTCTGATCCCGCTCAGGGATTCCCGGAATATCGCTGCAGGATTTCTTCCAGCTTTTGCACGGGATTGAATTTATAATCCTTATCGACATTATTCCGGATATGCCAATAGTCGATGATGTGTTCATCTTTGATCTGTTCGACGAATTCTTCCCGTTTTTGCCAGGCGTTCAAGGTGTTCCGAAGAAGAGCCTGTGCCTCCGCTGCCGTCACCTTCACCTTTTCCGGAGGTTTGACTTCGGAAATGCGGGTGTACTTTGTACTGATATGAATCAATCCCGCCTTATCCATCCGCTCCAGACAAAGAAGATAATCGAGGGTTCGTTCTGTATAATGGAATCCGGTTTCAAAGAATTCCAGCCGCCGCAATGAATCCGCATCGGCGGCGCCCTTCGCCTGCGCGAATAAGTCGCCAGCCCGCTTCCGGACCTCCGGCGGAAACATCTCCAGAGAATAGGCAGAGCTTCCAGCATATTTATCCGTTCCCAACTGTTCGACGGCATCCCTCCACCGGTGGTCCAGAAGGGTAAACCATTCCCGCATGGGCGCCGCCGCCAGCCCGAAGCAGGTTTGGCAATAGTCATCAAGAATCGCATCCGCATCCAGCTTCGTGTTCCAGAGCAGTTTCGCGGCAACATAGTAATCGAGTCCCTCTGCACCGAAATTGTCGCGGGACTGGGTGAAGAATTTATTGACGCCCGCCTTTCGGTAATGACGGATCGCATCCTGAATCAGCCCCGAGGTGTTTCGGGGCAGATCCGGCCCGCCCCGCCAACTGAAGTAATCGTAGAGCAGCAGATTGTCCGTCATTTGAATCCAGCGGTCGAACTGGCCCATACGTTTGGCGTAGAAATCGGAATCGCAGAGAAAATCGCTGTTGAGGCAAAGTTGGACCCAGATGTTTTTTTCCGGCATCACTTTCAAAGGCGGCTCGACATACTGGGCGTAGGCCAGCATTAAAACCGATTTGCCGGGATGCGTTTGCTGAATGGCGCGTGCAACTTCATTGGCAAATGTAAAAATGCGGTCGGTGAGAATCGGTTTTCCCTTGTCATCCATGCGCCGGCGGGAATCGTCCTCGGTCACTTCGGCACCGACCTGGGCGGTTTCCGCGACAACATCCAAAGCCCGGCAATTCGGGCATTCACAGAATCCTCCGCCATCGTTGGGATTGATGCTGACGGCGGCCATTTCCGGATGCTGGTCGAAATAGTTCCGGACATACGCAATCACCAAACGAATCACGTCGGGATTCGTGGTGCAGAGCTGGCAGCCGTGTTTGCCATTGAAGTTTTTCCAGTCTCGCTGGCCGTTCACCAGTGCAAAATATTCGGGATGCACGGGGCCATAGGTATCGGGAGGGATGATATGGCCGAAGTCATGGGTATAACCTCCGTAATCCACGCTGCCGCCCAGCTTGTTGCGCAGCCGCCACAGTTCATTGTCATCGAGAATTCGAGTTCCGATTTTTTTCTGCGGACCGGGATGCCGTGTCGGTCTGGACAGACCGGGGGAAATCCGCCGGAGAATAAAATCGGGCGATTGACGATCCTCGACGGCACCGATGGTTATCGTCTTTTGCCGTGGGACAGCCTCTCCCAGTTCCCCCGGCCAGAACCAGCGAACGCCCAGACAGGTTTCCAGGAACGTATAGACGGCAAAAAGGGTACCCGCATCGTCCTTGCCCGCAAGCAGCAGGTTGGCACCGCAGGTTTTAATATGGAATCCTTCCGGGGGCAAGGTGACAAAATCGATATGCTCTTTGGCAAATCGGGTATTTCCAATATGAATCTGGTTTTCCGTGAGCGCTTTGGTTTCCTTCCAAATAAGAATTTTTACGCCCGAGATTTTTTCCACATACTCCTGCAGTTCCTCTGCGGCAAACCGTTCCCTGTCCGAAGCGTTTTCCGGAAGGACAATCACTGCCCGGGGTGAATTCTCCTTCACAAGAATGAACTCCTTACCGGGAGAGCGATTGGAACCGGGATAAACGGCCGTTTCACTCCAGGCCACACCGGACAATATCAGCAAACACCACAAAACCCGAGCCGTAAAAAAACTCATTTGGACGCCTCCGGTTTGTACTCGATTTGCAATTCGATGCCCTCGACGCGAACCGGTGAAAATGCCCCGACCGGTTTACCGTGAATTGCGATGCGGATATGGTTTTTGCCCTGCGAAACAGGGGGATTTTCAAATGCGAGAACGGATTCAACGGTTTTTTCGATGTCCAGAGGATGTCCGTTCATGCGGATATCCAGCGTGTACTCGGGCAGAACGGCTTTATCCAGATGTACTCGCAAGAGGATGCCTTGAAGCAATCCCTCGCGGCGTGCCAGGGCCAGGTTGTCGCCAATGGTCATCGTAAAGGCTCTCACCGCTCCCTCGTACTTCAACTCCGCCGGCAATTGCTTTACGCCACCCTCCTCGATGGTTTTCTTGCCGTCATCGCGCGTGATAAAATAGTGTTTATTTCGGCGGGCGATAAGTTTGGGGTCTCCAATTTCCTGGAGCATCTGAATTTCGTAAGGCAGGAAAGGAACGCCTTTCTTCTTCGAATGACAATCAAAATTAAACAGATAGACGGCATCGGCCCCCTGATAGAAGAAAGCGGCGGCCGCGGCGCGCATCATCTCAATGCTGGTCCGGGAGCTTTTTTCCTCTCCCGTATAGAAATTCACCGAACGTTCCAGCCCGCCGGCGATTTTGCAGTTCGTCCCTCGCGCCAGGTCGCAAAACGCCGAAAGATCAGCATCCAGATCCAGAGACCCCGGACTCATGGGAACGATCCAGTCGATGAGGTTTTCCCGGATCCAGGCTGGGGCGTCAATCCCCACGAGGCCGCACACTTCCAGTGTTTCCGGGACGCGGGCAAGAATTCGTATTTTTTTCTGTTTCTTTTCGCCTATCTCATTCAGGCGGGTTCGGAGCGTTCGCAAAAAATCCGTAAGCAGTTCCATGCCCTGCCGCTCCTGCCCTTTTTTGAACAGATAATTATGACGCTGGAAATCCAGCTCGAAGCCGTCCACATCATAGGTTTGGCAGACTTCCGTGATAATCGCCAGCCGGCGGGCGCGGACTTCTTCCTCCGCGTAATTGGCAGCCCAGGAAAAGCCCGTTCCATACAGATAGCGTTCGGGCACGTCGGCCCCAATCAGCAGGTGCCGGTTTTTCTCCTTCCACTGGCTGCGGCCGATCTCGAATCGGGTATCATCCTCATGAACGTCATTCATTCGCAGGGAAGGCCAGAATTCTTTGCCCAGTTCCCGGCATCGCCGCTCCCACAGACGCAGGGGATCATGCCCGGCAGCCATCAAGGCGGATACGTTTCCGGCGGACATGCGATATAACCGGCCGATTTTATCATCCGCAATCGTGTGCCCCTCCAGGCAGGAGAGCCCATACACCTCGGCCACCCGCGTCGGGTACACCATCTGATCGTCCCCATACCCGTTGATGCAGGGCAGAAACGCATCCGCCTGCGTATCTTTCAGCGGATCCAGAATCGCGCAGGCCTGCTCGGCCGTCATCGGCGGCTCGAACTTGAACAGGATGCCGCCATCGCTGTTGAAAAAGATCCGGGGAGTCCCCGCCCCTGCGGAAATTCCAGCGGAAGCAAAAAGGATGATGAAAAACAGGATTCCAAACAACGGTTTCGCAAAACGGACATGTTTCATGTTTTATTTCTCCTGTGCCTGTTGCTGCCTGAGGGGATCCTGCTTCAAATCGGTATCCCGGATAACACTTAATTGGCATAGCTTTCCCTGAATTAGATCAAAACGCACCCGCCGCTGTCTCTCGTCGATTCGCAGCTTTCTTTGCATCAGAATGGTTTCCCCTTTTTCACCTGCCTCGGTCAACATCAAGTCATAGGCTCCCGGCTCGAGCATGAAAAATTCGGCTTCCATCGTGCGGGATTTCTGTCCAAAGTGATACAACTGCGCCTTGAACCGATCCGGCCTTGTCAGGGTCACCATCACCGCGAGTTCCCGAGGATCGGTGTGCCAGCGGACCGCCCGCAGCGGAAATACCGCATCCGAACCAATCTCCCCCGTCACCATAGAATACAGGACTCCCGTATTTACGTGGGGCGGTTCCGGGGGGATGTGAAAATGAAGAAACCACCTTGGAATCGCCAATACGCGGTCCGTAAAGCGAACTTCGCTGGTAAATCCTTCCAAATTATACCGCAGCCCCGCCGTATTGCTCCGCAGCATCTCCAGAATATCCGCCGTGTCCCCCTCGATGAAAAATCGTCCGTATCCCCCCATCCCCTGGAGTAAATCGTCATACTGCCTGTCTTCCGTCAAAAAACGGTACTTCAGCAGGCTCGACTGCAGAAAGCCCATCCGGGCGGCGCACCATTGCCGGCTGCCCGGCGGGGCTTCCTTCGCCGGATTCTGCAAATGCTCCCGATACATCGCCGACATGGTCTGTATCGGCGTCAGATATTTTTCCTCTCCGGTCATGTGCCACGTCAGTACCAGAGCATTAGCCAGCTCCGACTGCATGCTGGGCCAGTCATAGTAACTCTGGTCGAATATCTCCGGCAGCCGCCAGTCCGGTCCATATCCCACGGTTCGGCCGTCCGGCCAGTGCAGCGCCGCCGGAAGCACGCCCGACGGTTTCCCCCCATCCGTGCGTTCCGCCGCATCGACCCAGGCGCCCATCCAATCCCTTATTAAGGCTCCCAGTTCCGCGTTCCTCGTCCGCTGCCAGAGCGCCAGCACCGGCATCACGGCGTGAATATGGTAAGGCGTATCGCAAGAGTGATTTTCCCGCAGATCCACTTCCTCGCTGCTGAAATAGGCGCTTTTAAACTGCCAAAATCCACGGTCATTCCATCCCATCCACTGCTGTTTCATCAATTCCGCCACCCGCCGCGTTCGATTCTGCCAGACCGGATCTTCCGGTTTGAGAAACATCATCGGCAAAATGCTGTCGGTCGAATCTTCCGCCGTATGCTCCACATCATAGATATGATTCGTATAGCCCCCCTTCATATGAGGCTGAGACATCAGAGATTCACAAAATGTTTCCTGCGCCGACACGATTTTAGGGTCGTCGAAACCTACAAGAACCGGTGCCCACCATCGCCACATCTCGCAATCGTCGTTCCAGCCGCCTCCGAACTGGCCATTTGCAATCATCCGGTTATCAATCCACCAGTGAATAATATCGGTCAGTTTCTCCAGGCACTCCCGCTGCAGGTTCGCCCATTCCGGGGCTGCGGCATCGGACCTGTACTCCACAGGCCAGGGCAGGGGCTTGCCCAGGTACATCCCCACAATCCGGTTCTCCGGATACGCCTGATGAGCCAATTCCAGACACTGTTTTGCCCTTGCATACCATTCATCCGGTTCATACGGCGAATTCTGGATTCGTCCCATTTCAATGGGAATCCACAGACGAATCCGGCCTTCATAGATGCACAACAGGGGAACAAGGGGGGAATCGTCAGGAAGTTTCGGAAGAAATCTCTCGGTCTTCGCCGGATTCATCCCGAAATAGCGGTATAAATATCCGCCCCGATCGCGGCCGATCTGTCCTCCTTCTGCCTGCGCCGCTCGAACAAAGGCTTCCTCGCGATCCTGGGCATTGACCCACACTTCCGCGACGTAGGTCACCTGCATCAAATCCCGGTAAAAGGAATCCGACAATCCCTTCACCTGGGCCAATTCTCGCAGGAGGCTGATCCGCTGACGGTCATCCGAAGTATTCCCCGCCTTTTTTAAAAGCGCATCCGCCTGCTCCTGAATTGCTTGGGGATGTTCATAGGAACCGTATTCTCTGCCTTGTCCCCAGCAATATAAACCGGATAAACAGATGCAAAGAAACGAAATCCGCACCCCACGCGGCGAATGAATCATGTTTATCTCCTGTTCGCTGGAAATTGCAGGGCATACAAATCCGCGTCGCGCATTATGAATCGAAGCCGCACGGGCATACCGGCGAGTTTCTCCACATCGGCTCCGTCTTTCCATTTCATTTCCGCTTCGATGGAGTCGCCGAAGTATTCCACGCTATCCTCCAGCCGATAGCCGGGTATGGGTTTTCCCTGTGCATCCTGAATCTCAACCTTCACGCTTCCCGCCGCGCTGGTGGAAATATTCACAACCAGACGATTACCGGAAAAGATCAGCGGTTTGGTCGTGAATTCGCCGCCTTGGTAATCCGCCTGCAAGGAGACGAAGCCGTCGGTTCTGAGGGTCAGCCTCCGGATCGCCGCCGTCGGCTGATAACTGTCTTCATCATAATACATCGATATTTCGTCCTTCCCCGTCGGCACAATGCCCAGCCCCATCATATTGCAATGAGGGTGCCAGTTCTTTTCATTCAAACCCGGCCGCAGAAATCCTTCCATGTACTTTCGGCTGACATGGAAGCCGTCGCGTGTGAAGGTCAGGGCGGCATCGGTGCGATCGCCTTCCACTCCTTCGTGGTACGCCAATCGCATCGGGAAACCCAGATAGATATGATCGGTGCGAAAGTAAGGCACCAGCGTATTCCAGTACAAATGCTCGATCGGGGCATCGCCGGTATCAATCAAGACCGGCTTGCACCAGTGAAGAAAATCATCCGATTCCGTATAGGCCATATAACGAGCCTGCTGATTCCGTTTTCGCGTGTGGGCCATGTATTTTCGGGTTTGCGCATTCCACATGGCATGTCCGAAGGTTTCCTTTAAAACCGGCTGATCCGAGAGGAGCCGCCAGTGAATCGCATCTTCCGACACCAGGGCATACGCCGGTCTGCTTCCCACCAGCGCCTTGTACTTCTGATCCGCCGGACAGGAGGGATTTTTATCAATAAACGGCGAGGGCGTCTTGCCGCCGAACCAGACGATGTTGTTTTCTTTGGATCTTTCCCACTCGAATAGCCCCAGATTCGGCTTGGTCCAGTGAATCCCGTCCCTGCTTTCCGCGTAACACGTTACGTGATCGTTCTGGCTGGCAAGTCCGGGATCGCCGACGTGACCGCAGTAATACATCCGATACAAATCGCCGTCCTTGAAAACCGTTACATGATTCAACGTGCTTCCTTTTTCCCACGGCTTATCCGCCTCAATCACCCGTTCCGCCCGCTGGGGATGATGCAGCACGAACCTGACGTTCTGCATTCGGTCGATCAGATACTCATCCAGCATCAGTTCCAGTCGATCCCCCACGTCAATCGCCTCTGCCGCTGACGGTTGCGGTAAAACCTCTTTCATCGGAACCGTGATAACACCCGGCTGATCCGGGACGGCATTGGTATGGATCTGCGGATCACCAAATGCCCCCCGCCATTCGTAAGTGCTTCCCGCAGCCAGTTCCGTTACGACGATTCGATCCTGTGCCAGGCTTCCGCTGTACATCCTGCCGCCGGAAATAATCGGCTGGGCGCAAGAATGCACCCTGCAGCCATAATCGAATACCTCTTCCAGATTTCCATTCGCGGCATTAATTCGGAAAATTTTGCTGGTTTCTCCTATCGCCGGAGAGCATTCCGCGTAAATGCTTCCATTCAAATAGGGAACATTCATCACGCATACCAGTGCATAACATGAAAGATCGCATTTCCAGATGATCTCCCCTGTTTGGATGGAATACGCCGGGATATATTTCCAGTCCGCGCCGGCGTTTTTCTCTGTTCCCTGGTATTGCTTGCACCACGAATCGCCGCAGCCCGTAATCAACTTGCCGTCCATGTAGGTTAGCGTCGATTTTTTCCCAACCGGAAGATCTTTCTTTTCCCATATCAACTTCAAATTCCCGTCATACACCCGAACAGCGGAATGATAGTAAGGCTCCTTGTAGTCATACCAGTATGTCGCCACATAATATCCGTGATTATCGTTGACAAGTACAGTATTCCACGAAATACAGTTGTTCGGTTTATCTACGGCCTCCTTTTTCAATACCGTTCCATCGGTTGCTTTTATCTTGAGCACCTCTTTATCGCACTGGTAATAAATAATCCCCGCCTTCTGATCCACGGCAGGAGTAATGCCGCCATTGGATTTTCGTTTGACGTGCCATAACTCTTTACCGTCCTCACTCGAAATCCCATGCAGGCCGTTCTTACATGCCACTAAAATAATCAGGCTTCCATCCGATTTTTTATAACACGAATATCCGAAAAAAAATTTCCC
>CAZOTP010000051.1:0-14020 GCA_964582655.1 uncultured Pirellulales bacterium
GGTAAAACAGGCTTGTGCGGCTTGAAATTCACCAACTTTTTTGGAGTTGAACCATCTTTAACTGTTAACGGATCGGTCCTGAATTTGGATCATCAACGATCAACGCTGTTTGGATGCTGTGACAGGCAGTGCATAGTCGTTGTGCAGTTTCCAGAATGATCCTCCGCATGGCGTCAGCGGCCGGCCGTTCGCTGCGCCGGGATTTCGCTCGTCTCGCAATACCAGAACCAGGTCCGACAGGGCCCCGGGATTGGTGAACAAGTAATCGTGTGATGTCCCGAAGCCCGATACGGAACACTGCACCATCTGTATGCCGGGCAGTTGTGCGAACAGTTCCCGGATCGTTGGATCAATGTCGTTCATCGACACAACGCCCAGACGCGTCCGGCTATGAAAGAGCCAGTCGGACAGGGCCACCGCCTGATCTTTCGTTGACGAGTACACCACGAAGTGGCGTGCCACCACGGCCATGTTCTCAATTATCATGCGTAATCCGAAAACACTCACATCCAGATCGGCCGCCGCCAACACCAGCGTCTCAAGTTTCAGCTCTTTCTGCGGATCCAGGCCGCGTGCCCGATATTCAAGATTCAGCTCGCGCAGGGCTGTTGTGGACACATCCCCGCCCCGGCTGTGGGCGATGATATGAATCCGCTCCACGTCCGGGCACTCCGCCAGGGCCTTGAGCACTCTCTTGAGATGCAGCACGGTGAACTCGCCGGATTCGCGATCGTAGAAATAGCCCATCGCTCCGCCGCGCCCCGCGGGCCACGCGTAGGCGAGAAACACACCCTGCCGACCGATGTAGTGCCACATAATCGCCGCCCGGCACATGGCAGATTCGAACGTGTTATCGACCCCGTGTATATAGATGAACACGTCCTTTCTCGCCGTTTTGGCCAGATGCGACCGCACCATTCCCAGGATTTGCTCGCGCTGCCGGGCGAACTGTTCCTCCACCTCCGGACGAAACCGCAATTGGCCCTGATATACCTCCAGCGATGCCGGCGTGACGAGGAATTTGCTCTCCTCATGGACCTTCGAGACGGTCAGACTATAGCGTTTCCCATCCGGCTTCGATCCGGCTGCGCGGACCAATTCCTCCCACGTCGGCGCCGGATCTAATGATACCGTCGCCTCTCCGAACGCCATGGACGGCGACCGCTGCACGCCATACCGTGGACCCGCATCTGAATCGCCGATCGGGGCGCGATCCGTCGCGTATAGAATCTGCATGTCAGCCTGGCGATTCTCCGGCGCAACCGACTCGAGCATTCGCGAACCGGACCCGTCCCGCAGCACGTTGGGTGTGACCGATAGCTTCATTGACCCGCCGCACCCGCCCAACAGCGTTGCAGCGACCCCGATAACCAGTATAGCTCGTATGAACGTTTGTTGTCTGGACCACTTCAAGAATTTTCTTATGGAAATCATTTTTATTTTCCTTACGATTTATCTTTATACTTCGCACCGGTGAAATATAAGTTTGTCCTTCCTGAACATTCTGAATGGCATCAAACAAATCCGCGTCTTCCTATTGATTCACAACAAAACCGGATACGGTTTTCAAGTTCTCCGCGCAGGTGAAATTTTGCATTGGCCATGGCGATATTCATCTTATCAAAATCAGAAATCCATTTTAACCCGCAGGCCGGCCACAAGCGTGGTATCGACGCGGCCTCGGACCGGATCGATAATCTGCAGGTCGGGGGTCACATGCAGCCAGGGTGTCACGGCAATGTTGTAGTAAAGTTCAACGCCCTGCTCATCTTCCGGGTCAGCGCTGAACCGTTCCGGGAATCGGCCCACAGCGTCCCTGAGTTCATCGCTGAGTGCGAGATAATAGTAGCCTGCGCCGAAGGTATCGCTGTCGCGGCCGGGAATCATTCCCTTGCCGCCGACGCCGAGGCTGTAAAACGCTTCGGTGGGATTCACCTCGCCGCTGGTGACTCCAAACCGACCAAACAGGCCGATGCCCTGGTTTTTTTTGTCGGGAAGGGTATAGACATACTGATCGAAGTCATAATAGAACGACCAGTCACTCGATTTTCGTTCCAGGGAGGAGGATTCGCCGGTGAGGATGTTTTTGATCAGGGTCCGATCCGTCTGTTCAAACGGAATGCGGGTTTTATCACTCCAAGTCCAGCTTACGCGTTGATGGCCGTTCAGATCCCATGGCTTAACGGTGACCTCCAGGTTCTGATATACCGTCGTGCCTCGTTGAAAGGCCTCGGGAAAACCGCAATGGTTGGCGCTGCCTTCGGAGTCCAGTACCAGAGTTGTCAACTTGACCCAATCGACAGGCAGCAGAATCACGCCGACCGTCTCGAACGACAGTGGAATCGTCGTGGCAATAACCGGATCGAAAACAAACGCGGCGTTGGAAAACTGCGTGGTTTCGTCGCCGGCAAATACATTAGCTTCCCTTGGGCACGTCTTTCCTGCCATCAATGCAATTTGCGGAGACAGGAATTGTATGAGATACAGATCCGTCAGACACGAAATATCCTCCCCCGGCACCGGGAACATGGATTCCGTGTTGACTGGCAGAAACGCACCGGTGTTGGGATTATTGCTGTGTCCGTAACGGCTCATTCCGCGGATGGTCAGCAATCCGCCGGGCCAGAGGCCCATTTTTCCGGTGTCGAGTTCCAAGCCATATCGCATATTGCCCGTGTAGCTGCCGTCATAGGCCATTCCGCCGGCGAGATTTCGCTGGAGGGTCTGGGTCAGGCTGGAATCGAATCGAAGGCCCTTGTCCATAAGATGCTGTCGGACGCCGCCCCAGTTTCCGGTGAGGGCTGGACGTGAGAAGAATCCGCCGCTATAATCGACCCAGGGGACCAGGCGAGGCATTTCCTCCGGGGGAGCATTGGAGGAAGTAGCTGGTTCCGTACAGAACGATACACATGGCAGCGACAGCAAAATCAGGAATACAACACCTTTTTGAGACAGCAAAGCTTTCTGCATGATGAATTTCCTTTTAAACATGAAGGTTATTATAAACCATGAGTTTCGCCGACCCGGCTATGCGAGCCGACGGATTGTCTTCGGCTCGCTTTTATCATAACGATATTACAGGCTGGATTTGTTGTTCCGCCGTGCTGAAGATATTTTTAATCGTGTTTATGCGTTATGTTTTCCAATCTGTTTTGACAGATTTCCGCCGGTTTACTGTCGTCCCATCGCGGCGTTGATCGCGTCCTCCGGATTGACCAGGTGATCTGAATTGTTCGGGTCATCTGCGATCGAGAGCAGCACCCCCTTGACGGTGCCGTTGAAGCCGTTGCCGACCGGGCCGTAGTCCGGGGACACCGGGGCGCCTGAATCCTCGCCGACGTCACAGCCGTCATCGGCGGAGAAGACAATCGCCTGGGTGAGGGGAATATCGCCCTGACCGGCTTGTTTTCCGTCCAGGAACAAGGTTACCTTGCCGCCCTTACCGAGGCCGCCGCCGGCGTACGCGAATTCCATGCGAACCTGGTGTGCACCCGAAGGAATCGCATCTGCGGACTCGACAAAGTAATGATTCACACCGGCGACGTTGTAACAGTATTTGAGCTTGCCGCTTTTGGCGTAGAGGCTCCAGCCGCCGATGTTGGCGCCCTGGGCGACGATGACCCCCTCAGCGCCGGTCGCCGGCACATCGATTTCGGCGGTAACGGAGTGGGATTTATTCTTGAGGTTCAGGACGCAGTTTTCGTTCAGGCGTCCCATGCCGCCAAAGAGAAGCTGGGTCTTGCCCCGGACCAGGACCGGCCGGCCGGCGGTGTCCGGGTTCATCTTTTCGGTCGTCCGATCGTCGATGGGCAGCACCTTATAGCGAGTCGCCTCAATCAGGAATTGTCGCTGCAGTTGGTGGAGTTTCTCCGGCATTTGCTTCGATAAGTCATTCGTCTGGCTCCAGTCCTTGTCCGAGTAGAGTTCCCACACGTCATCGTCAAGAGGTACGGTCTTCTGGCCCATGAGAATCCAGGGTATCCGGTGCTTCGTTACCGCGGTCCAGCCTTTATGGTAGATGCCGCGGTTGCCAAACATTTCGAAATATTGCGTCTCATGCCGCTCGGCGGCTTTGGCGTCGTCGAAGGAGTATCGCATACTGACGCCCTCGAGGGGGGACTGCTGGATGCCGTTCACGAACTCGGGCTGCGGGAGGCCGGCGACATCGAGGATGGTCGGGGCCACATCAATGACATGAGTAAACTGCGAACGGATTTCCCCTTTGGCTTTGATCCCCCTGGGCCAGTGGACGATGGTACCGTTCCGCGTTCCGCCCCAGTGGGAGGCGACTTGTTTGGTCCACTGGTAGGGAGTATCAAGGGCGTGCGCCCAGCCTACGGCGTAGTGATTGTAGGATTCCGGTCCGCCAAGCTTGTCCAGCCGGGCCATGAGGAATTCCGGCGTTTCGAGAGCTGACAGACCGTTGAAGTTGGCCATTTCATTGTATGTGCCATTCAATGTGCCCTCGGCGGAGGCGCCATTGTCGCCGATGATGTAGTAGATGAGTGTGTCGTCGAGAATCTTTAGTTTTTCGAGCGACTCCACGATGCGGCCGACTTGATAATCGGTGTACTCCATGAATCCGGCATACACCTCCATCTGGCGGCACAGCACGGGCTTTATTGCCGCCGGCATCTCGTCCCATGCCGGGATTTCTTTATGGCGTGCGGTGAGCTGGCAATCGGCCGGGATAACGCCGAGTTGTTTCTGGCGGGCGAAGATTTCTTCGCGCAATTTGTCCCACCCCTGGTCGAACTTGCCCTTGTACTTGTCGGCCCATTCTTTGGGCACATGATGGGGCGCATGGGTGGCGCCGGGGGCGAAGTAGATGAAGAAGGGCTTATCGGGTGCGAGCGCCTTCTGTTGCCCGATCCATTTAACGGCCTTGTCAGTCATATCCGCCATGAGGTGATAGCCTTGCTCGGGCGTCTTCTTCACCTCGACCGGCGTGGTTCCTTCGTAGAGAGTCGGGTACCACTGGTTCGCCTCGCCGCCGATGAATCCGTAAAAGTACTCAAAGCCGCCGCCGCCCGTGGGCCAGGAGTCAAAAGGCCCGGCCGGGCTTGTCTGCCAGACCGGCACTTCATGACATTTGCCGAATTGCGCGGTGGAGTAGCCGTTGAGAACCATCGTCCGGGCGAGCGGCGACATGGAGTTGGGCAGCACGGAACAGTAGCCCGGCGCTCCGGTGGCAGTTTCGGTAATGCCTCCCATGCCGGCGGAGTGGTGGTTGCGCCCGGTCAGCAAGGCTTGCCGGGTCGGTGAACTCAGGGCGCAGGTGTGGAAGCGGTTGTACCTCAATCCGTCCGCCGCCAGTTTCTCCGCGGTCGGCGTCTGGCAGGGACCGCCGAAGGCGCTGGATGAACCGAATCCGGCATCGTCGATCAGGACGATCAGGACGTTGGGCGCTCCCTTGGGCGGGCGCAACTGCTCAATGGGTGGGAACTTCGAGTCGGGATCCTTGGCGTCATACGTGATCAGACTAGGCCGAACCGTGTTCGGCATGGGCAGATTGGATCGATGTTTGGACTCGGTCGCGCCGGGGGAAACCGGTTCACCGGTGACTTGCTGGATAGCACCCGGTGCGGCGAACGCCACGGTCCCGGCCAGTACGCTTCGCAGTGGAATGCCCAATTTTGTTTTCATAAAATTTCTCCTTATTGTCTTTCTATTTTCTTCATGATTCATGGAGTTCGAACAAAATTTCACCAGCCCTGCAACTCTTTGACGCGGCGAAGAATTTCGGGCAGATTTTTCTGGATATGATCATAGAACATCTTATACCCCGGACAGAGATAATTCAAGCCAGGCTCGCCATCGGGGGTGCGGACCAGGCGATTCTTGGGGCACTCTCCCCAGCAGAGCTTCAGATGGGGGCACTGGCGGCAATAGCGGGGCAGATCATCTCGCTTGGCGAAACCCCAGTGTTTCTGGCCCTCGCCATACGCGATGGACGCCAGATGGGTTGTCAGGAGGTTGCCCCGCCGATACTCGGGATAGACATAGTGGTCGCAGGCAAAAATATCGCCGTTGTGCTCCACGGCAAGCCCTTTGCCGCAGAATTCCGCCTGGGCGCAGGTTTGAGAAGGCAATCCGAGGGATTGAGCAATGGCGGTTTCGAACAGATTGACGTGGACATTTCCATAGTCTTTTCTGTACCACTCATCCCAGATAGCGCAGAGAAACCTGCCCCAGTCCTCCGGATCCACGGACCAGTCCATGACGGCCGAATCCTCGGAACCGGGCCGAGATCGCGGGGAATTTATCGTCGGCAGGAGCAGAGGCCCCCAGTGCTGAGGAGCAACCACGGTGAACACCTTCGGCTCGACGCACGGGGTAAACTGCACGCGCCAAACCCCCAGCTCATCCAAAAGGAAGCGATACACCTCCACGGGGTGCTTTGCGTTTTCCCGGTTGACGGTACACATTCCGTTAAACGGGACTTTGTATCGGTGCAGCAATTTTGCGGCGGCCATGACCTTGTCAAACGTTCCCCGCCCGTCCCGGCTCACCCGGTACCGGTCATGCAAGCCGCGCGGCCCGTCGATGCTCAGCCCCACCAGAAAATTGTACTGCTTGAGAAACGCCGCCCACTCCTCGTTGAGGAGTGTGCCATTGGTCTGAAGATCGTTTTCAATCCGCTGGTAAGGTTTTTTATATTTGGTCTCCAACTGCACGATTTTGCGGAAAAAATCCAGACCTGCCAGCGTCGGTTCCCCGCCCTGCCAGGAGAAGATGACTTCCTCGCCGTTCTGCCCCTCGATATACTGTCGAATGTGCTGTTCGAGCACTTCGTCCGACATGCGGGTGTTTCCGGTGTGCTCCAATAACTCAGATTTATGCAGATAGAAGCAATAGGCACAGTTCAGATTACATCGCGAGCCGACCGGTTTTACCATGGCGTGAAACCGGTGTTGGCAACCTGAAGGTAGTTCGGCGAGTCGATATTCCAGCGGACTTTTTGTGGCCATTTTATTGTACCTTGGTCCATTCTGGAAATGAACCTGAAATTGTTCAAATGTCTGTCTAAGACCGACTCAGATTGCCTGCACATGATTATAACCTGTTTTTGTGATTTTACAAGTTTTTGCGACGGTAAAAATACGCAGTGAATTACCTCAGCCTTCGATACGCATGGCCGGATGGATTGAAGCGGCGGGGGGTAGAGGATGGTTTGTTATATTTATGGGGATGACAAAGGATTACAAAGGGCTCGGATGGTTGAGTTCGCCACGGCTCTTCGGGCCACGCGAGGATCGGTCCTCAGAATAGAGGCGGGAGTCAGCGGGGTTTTTTGATGGTGACTTTGCAGACGGCTTGTTCACAGCGGGAGAGGTCGATGTGGTATTCGAAGCCGAGGGGTTCGAGGATGTTTCGGTAGAGGATGTCGCAGTGTTCGCAGTAGTCGGGGTAGGGGACGAGGTGTTTGAGTTCCATGAGGCGGGAGCGGCTGGGGCAGCGGTGCATTTCGATTTCGAAGATTCCTTTTTCCTCATCGAGGGTCATGGTGCAGTCGGCGGCTTCCTCCTTGAGGGTGTGGTTCCAATATTCCCAGCAGCCATCGAGGCCTTTTTCGCGGGCGAGGTCGCGGAGGTTGGTGAGGAAGTTGTTGGAGAGGCTGACCCAGAAGTCGATGACGGCCTGTTTGCCGGCTTTGGCGTGGAGGAATTTGAAGAGTTCGCTGTAGGCGGGGATGAATTCGGTGCAGGAGATCATGCGGTTTGGTCCTTTGATTTCCAGAATTTCTGGATGCATTTGCCTTTGCCGGGCTGATAGTCGCAGGAGCAGTCGAAGCCGGCGGCGCGGCAGAGGGTCTGGTTGACGATGACGGTGGTCTGGCAGAAGCGGTCGGTGAATAATTGATTAATCGAGAGGAGGTGGCAGACGGCGGGGCACCGGGAGACTTCGAGTATGAGGACGCCGTTTTCCCAGCGGAGGTCGAAGCGGCCCTTTTCCCGGGTGAAGATGTCGCGGAAGTGCTCTTCCAGGGCGGAGAGGCCTCTGGTTTTGAGGTTATCCAGCAGGGGAGCGTAGCAGTGGAGGGCGACCTGGCGGAGATACTCTTCCGCGGCGGCGGGGCCAAAGGTTTGGTCGAGATAGTGAATCGCGTAACACAGGGCGCCGTGGAAATCTTTGTGCAGGTAGGGAAGCTGGGAGGCGGAAAAGGAAATGGTTTTCATGGTTTTTCACGCTGGGTAAGAGGGAAATAGCCGCTGTCCTGACCGGGGATAAGGACGGGTTCGATGATGACTTCGATGGAGGGTGTACCTTCGGGCTGTCGGAGCCGCCAGAGGAGCTGCTGGACGGCGTGTCGGCCATTGACGCGGCAGCCGATGTCGATAGTGGCCGGTCTGGGGAAGAGGCCCGCCAGGTAGGGGATTTCGTTGTTGGCCGAGACGATGTCGATATCGACGCCGGGCCGAACGCCAGCACGGTAGAGCAGGGGATAGACGGCGGCTGTAATCATATCCTGGGGGAGAAACAGGCCGGTGGGGCGCTGGACGGATTTTGCCAGGGCGTGAATCAGGGGCGCGGCGGCGGCTTCCAGCTCGGAAAGGGTATCTGGATTATGCACGGGGGAGGGGGAAGCGGTGATAAAGGGTTTGACTTTGATTTTGTTTTGAAACGCGGCGAATTCGAACCCTTTGCGACGGGCGCTGTTGGCGGGATTTTCGGGGAAGGGATCAAGGAACGCGAGGTTTTTATGACCCCGATGGATGAGGTAGTCAGCGGCGAGTTGTCCGACGGTTTCATTTCCACCGATGATGAAATCGCCGGCGGCGGTACGGCGGGAAGACAACCAGATAATCGGTCGATGGCGGAGCGAGTTTATAAAAACATCCGGGGGATTGCCGCCAATCATGATACAGCCATCGGTTTTTTCGAGCATGCGGCAGGCGTATGCGGGATCGGATTTTTCGATACAGCAGAAAATCGGAGTCAGATGGTGTTCCTGAAGAGCGGCGATAATCCCGTTGACAGACTGGGCAAAATTTGTGGCAATTAATTCGGCGGAGATGTCGGTCCATGCGACGAGGATATTGGCGGTATGGATTCCTTTTTGCCGTCGGGATCGCGGGCCGCGGCGGTGATCGGCGGCGGGGGGGGTGTAGCCGATTTTTTTCATGGCGTTTTTAACGAGAGCGGCGGTCTGGGGATGGACGTTGGACAGCCCGTTGATGACACGAGAGACCGTGGAATGCGAGACGCCTGCGGCTTTTGCGACTTTCAAGATCGACATTTTTGTACCTTGTTTGACGCCGGGAGATTCTACCTGAAATTTGGGAGGAAAGCAAGTAATTCACATTATTTAACATCGATGTGTTCCACCGGCGGCGAACTGAGATAGTAATCTGTAAATACTTGTGTTATAGATGGTTATATTTAATAAGCATTTTTTTAAATGTAGGGCATACGGTGATTTATATAATAATTTGCAATATTTATCATTTTATGTTAGTTTTTTATCCATATTTTCCGGCGATTGTACCGGTGGTAGAATGACAGCAATCCTGTAAGGAATTTGGAATTGGCCTCTCGAATGGAAATCTGGTCGGCGGCTCCGACGCCTTTTAGCAACGGATTGACCGTCGATGTGAAAAGTGTTCAGCGGATGGTGGAATATCATGACCGTCAGGGGGTGAAGGGGTTGTTCCTGGCGGGGACGTGCGGGGAAGGACCTTTGATGCCGCGGCGTGAGATACGAAGGCTCACGGCGGCGGCAGCGGAAGCAAGCCGCGGGCGGGTGATAATCTCGGTTCAGGTGACGGACAATTCGCCTCAGCGGGTGCTGGCGAACATTCAGGATGCAATCCGGGACGGAGCGGACCGTGTGATCCTCGCGGAGCCGTGGTTTGAAATCGATCCGGGTCCGGCATCCCGGGAACGGTATTATCTGGAGGTGCTGGACCGGTCGGATCTGCCGGCAGCCATTTACAGCCGGAAGAAGGATTTTCTGCCTTTGGAGTCTTATGCGAGGATCGCGGCGCATCCGAATTTGTGCATGATCAAGGATTCGTCCGGGGATCCGAAGCAGAAAAAGCTGTTTGCGCGGGAGAAACAGAATCGAAAGGACCTTGCCGTTTTGACAGGAAATGAATTTACGATTCCGGAGTATCTGAAGGCGGGGTATTGCGGCGTGCTCAGCGGCGGGTGCATTTTAACTGCACCGCTCTTGAAGAAGATGATGCAAGCGGCGAAGAAAAATGATTTTCGCAAAGCGCAGGCCATTCAGAAGCAGTGTAGTACGCTACTGCACTGTGCATACGGGGGGAATGAGAATCAAAGCTGGCTGACGAGTTTCAAGTATGTGCTGAAGAAAATCGGGGTGTTTGCGACGGATGAGGCGTTTTTGCATTTTCCGTTTCCGGATGAAACGCGAAAGCGGATTGATGAGGCGCTGCTGGGCAACGGCGTTTTGAATCCCCGCATAATCCCCTTTTATTGAGGAATTGCGTGATGAGCCGGCGAATTGAAATCCTGGATACTAGACTGATGTACAGCAATCCGAAGCCTCATCTTCGGCGGGTGGATGCGTTTTTTCCTTCTGTTGTGTCGCTGGGGAATGGGAAGATGCTGGCGACGCTGACGCTGGCGGAGGCGTTCGAAGCAGTGAACATGGCGACGCATATTTGCCGGTCGGAGGATGACGGGCGGACGTGGCATTTGGAGGGGCGGATCTATCCGGGGACGACGGATCGGCTGACGTCGGACTGCGCGCGGCTGACGAATCTGGGCGGCGGGAATCTGGTTGTGTTCATGATTCGCCATGACCGGACGGAGCATTCGGAGGAGGGACTGACGAATCCGAAAACGCTGGGATTTGTGCCGACGGAGTTATTGCTGTTCCGTTCGAGGGATTACGGCAGGACGTGGTCGGGGCCGGAGGCGATTGAAGCGCCGCTGGTTGGACCCTGTTTTGAGATGTGCAGTCCGATTACGGTGCTTCGGGACGGGCGATGGATTCTTCCGACGGAGACATGGCCCGACTGGGAAGGGAATTGTCCCAGCGGGGTGAAGATGGTGGCGCTGGTTTCGCATGACCAGGGGAAGAGCTGGCCGGAGTACTGGGATGTGATGCAGGAGAAGGGCAGGCGGGTGTTTTTCTGGGAGTCGAAGATTGTGGAAATGTCGGACGGGGCTCTGGCGGCAGTGGCGTGGGGATATGATGATGAAAAGGGGCAGGATTTGCCGAACCAGTACGCCATCAGCCGCGACGGGGGGGGGAGCTGGAGCGGGCATCAATCGACGGGATTGTATGGGCAGCCGCGGCCGCCGATTCGGGGGGATGGGGACCGGTTTTTGTCGGTGTACCGGCGGGGGGATAAGCCGGGACTGTGGGCGAATGTGTCGCATATGGAAGGGGACCGGTGGATGAATGAATTTCAGGAGCCTTTGTGGGGGCATTCGACGGGCGGGCTGACGAAGCACACGGACAATATGGCGGAGAATTTTCGGAAGCTGCGTTTTGGCGCTCCGAGTCTGACGCGGCAAAACGACGGGACGATTTTTGCGGCGTTCTGGTGCTGCGAGGATTATGTCTGCCATGTCCGGTGGTTTACACTTTCGATTCGCGGCGACGGCTGACGATGCGGCATGGTAAAACGGAAATTTCGTGAAAGGAAGATTATGAACTCTTCTGTTGTCCGGTCTGCGCTTGGCGGAGCGTTCTGTTTTTGCCTGTTTTTTTCAGCCGTGTGCAGTGCGCAGGCGGGCGGAAAAAAGCCCATTGAAGATGTATTTGACTGGAAGAGCCTGCCGGGGGATGTGTCTTGGACGGAGGGGGCATGCCTGGGATCTGTGCCGGAGGGGCTGATTGTGGCAGGAGGGAAGGATTCGGATGTGGTCTATGTTCTGGAAGGGGCACAGAATGGCTGGAAACAGGCGGGGAAGATTCCGCGTGCGACCGCGCATGCGGCGGCGGTTGCCACAAGCCGCGGGATGGCGCTGATCGGGGGGAGTGATGGGACGGAGCATATTTCGAATGTCATGCTTTTGCAATGGAATGCGAAGAGGCAAAAACTTTTAATCGAGGAACTGCCTGCGCTGCCTGAGCCTTGTGCCTTTGCAGGGGCGGCGGCAAAAGGGGACGTGATTTACGTTGTCGGAGGTGTGGAGTCGAAGGAATCGGTTGCGCCGATCTCGACGGTGCGGGTTCTGGATCTTTCGAAAGCGGATGCGGGGTGGGAGACGCTTGCCCTGATGCCGGAGGGAGCGGGTCGGATATCGCCTGCGGTTATCGTACAAAGCAATGGGGAGACGGATTCGCTGTATGTTTTTGGCGGCAAGGCACGCGAGAAAAAAAATGGACAGATGGAGGACTCGCCCACGGCAGGCTCCTGGCGGTATGATTTTGCGGAGAAAGATCCATCGCGGCGGTGGAAGGTGTTGGAGGATTGTCCGGTCCCCCTGACAGGAGGCAGCGCGATCTCCGTCGGGCAGACGCATATCCTGATTTTCCCGGGTGTGATGAATCGGGATGCGGGTGAAGAGCCGTGGGACTGCCTGTCGTATCATTCGATTACCAACGCGTGGGTGAAGACGAAGCAGCTGCCTTCGGGGATGTATGCCTCCGCGGCGACGGTCTGGGAGGATACGGTGGTGGTGCGGGGACATGCAAGGGACGGAACGGCGGATGCGGTCCAACTGCTGTACGGCAAGCCGGAGTTTAAAACCAGGGGATTCGGATTTCTGAATTATCTGACGCTGGGGGGATACCTCGGTTTACTGGTAGTGTCGGGGCTTCTGTTTTCGCGGAAGAAGCAGAATTCGCAGGATTATTTTCTGGCGGGCAAACGGATGCCGTGGTGGGCGGCGGGAATCAGCATTTACGGCTCGACGTTCAGTGCGATCAGCTTTATGGGTTCGCCGGCGAAGGCGTACGCGACCGACTGGCTGTATTTTCTGGCGAGCGTGGCGATGATGCCGGTGCTTCTGTTCACGATTTATTATTTTGTGCCGTTTGTGTGCCGTTTGCAGGTGACGACGGCGTACGAATACCTGGAGAAGCGGTTCAACGTGGCGGTACGGCTGTTCGGGAGCCTGGTGTTCATCCTGTTTCATCTGGGGCGCATCGCGATCATGATGCTGCTACCGGCGCTGGCGCTTTCGGCGGTGACGGGGATCAGCCTGTGGTTCTGCATTCTGACGATGGGGCTGCTTTGCATCGTGTATATTGTATCCGGCGGCATCGAGGCGGTGATCTGGAACGACTGTTTGCAGGTGCTGGTGATGACGGCGGCGATCACGGCGCTGTTTTTTATCGTCGGATCAAAAGTGGAAGGGGGATTCGCCTCGATTTTCACCATCGGGGAAGCCAACGAGAAATTCCGCATCGCGAATGTAACCTGGGATTATACTGTTGCGTCACTGTGGGTGGTGCTGGTGGGGAATTTTCTGGGGAATTTCGCTCCGTACATTACCGATCAATCCGTGATCCAGCGCTATCTGACGACGCCGAACGAAGCGATGTCGAAGCAGGCGCTGTGGTTTAATTTCTGGTTTATCGTTCCCAATTCGGTGTTTTTTTTCCTGGTGGGGACGGCGCTGTACGTGTATTACAAGGCCCATCCGGCGCTGTTAAGTCCGACCATCGCGACGGATGCGATCATGCCGTGGTTTATCGTGACGGAGATTCCGGCGGGCTTGTGCGGTCTGGCGATTGCAGGAATTTTCGCGGCGTCCATGTCAAGTCTGGACAGCTCGATTCACTCCGTGAGCACGGCGATTGTGACGGATTTTGTGCGCCGGTTCCGGAAAGAAACGCCGGATGCGTTTTATGTCAGGCTGGCCCGGTGGCTGGCGCTTCTGATCGGCATTTTCGGGACTGCCGAGGCGATGCTGATGGCGACGTTCAACATTATTTCGCTCTGGGATATTTTTCTGATGCTGCTGAGTTTGCTGGGCGGGGGGATCTCCGGCGTCTTCCTGCTGGGGATTCTGACGCGGCGGGCGAACGGGCCGGGGGTGTTCAGCGGGGCTCGGGTCAGCGCGGTGGTGGGGTTGCTCGGGCAGCAGTGGG
>CAZOTP010000051.1:14030-15327 GCA_964582655.1 uncultured Pirellulales bacterium
GTACTGACATACACTTTTTTCTGTACGCCGGTTTCGGGCTTCTGTCGGCGATGGTGTCGGGGTATCTTTGCAGCTTCTTTTTCCGGGGGAGGGAATATGATGTTGCCAATCTGACGATCCATAAAAGAGTCGGACGGCAATAACCGGCTCTTCCATCTGTTTTTTAAGCTTTGCGAAAAAGCAAGGCGAGAGGGATTCGGCATTTTGGGATGCCACCGGCGGTTCCGATAAAAAAACAGGCTCTACTGGTCCGGGCGGAACAGCAGAGCCTATATTGTTCCAGGTTTGGCAGTATTCCACCGCACCTGGGGGGGAGAGAGAGAGCAAAATGTAGCTTGTTTATCAATCTCCCTGGATAATTCGGATTTCCTCTTCCTGATTATCCATCACGATATTTACTTTTATTACCCGTGCCGGATTCGAAGCTGCTGCACGGGCACGACTACCGGGGCCATCACCCCGTCTACTTCCACCACCGCAAAATGCTTTTTTTTCTGACCCGAGTCGCTGAGAAAGAGCACCTTGCCTGTCATTTCCAGCTGCCTTGTGATATTCTTGAGTACGAATATCAGCTCGGGCGAAATCACATCTTCTAGCTGGAACTTAACCATCGTTCCTGTTTCCAATTCTTTATACGTTGTGTAAACCATTTCATTTCCAACTCCTTCGGCGAACAATAGAGCAATAAGCAAAGGAGATACCAATGGGGAAAAATCGAGAGGAAAAATTGATAAAATTTATAATGTCTTGTCGAACAAGGGTTTAGGAGGCAAAGAAATTATATTCCGCGGAGTGAAGCCAAGCAGAGATCCAGGGAGTCTGTGAGAGTGTGAAAAAAAATTCCCGGGAAATTACCGAGGGGATCCCCGCGTATGGGCGTCTATGGGGATTTTTTTGTGTTGGAGCCGAGAAAACGAGGGGTGGAAAGGAATTGCACGGATTGGAAAATATTTTCCCGCATATTGTATGGATTCGAATGGGAAATGGATGAGAGAGGAGCCGGGCGCTCTGAGGATGGAAAACCGGCGCGGGAAGATGGAATAATCGACAAACCGCTCACTTTGGTACTAACTCCAGAGGGGCGGAGGGTATGCCAAGCAGGATTCCGCGGGCCCATGCGTTGCCGGGTCGGTGATTGAAGCGGGGAAGTCCCCGTGTTCAGGGGGCGGGGAATCATTCCCGGAAATGAGGGAATTCAGCATTATCTCCCGGATGGGGGGGGAAAGGTGAGTATGACCGGATAGGACGGTTTCAATGGCTTGGAGAAGTTCGGAGAAATCGCAGGTTTTCAGGAGGT
>CAZOTP010000052.1:0-14431 GCA_964582655.1 uncultured Pirellulales bacterium
GACCGGGGAGCGGCATGGTTCTGCGGATATTAACTTCATCCTAGATACTCCTGATGCAAAGACAGATTTATCCCGTTTTCTGAAAGGTGAAAATGATGCTGGTGATGAAATACCTATAATCGGAAAACAGGAGTCGATTAATGCACCTGCACGTAATCCCAACGAAATCGGGCCTGTGGCGGGTGGTCCAAATGTCGAAAAGTCGCTACCAGAAGTGGTTCCGAACGCAGGGACACCGGCTGGCGCGAAGCCCGGAGATGTGGGGGGAGAAGTAACGCCAGAGGAGATCGCTACAGAGGAAATTGAGAGGTATGAGCAACAGAATCCCGGCTACATCGTGAATGTGGATCGGGCGAAGTTATCCTTGCCTGGGTACGATCCGAGGAATATCGACAACGAGAGAAAATTTTACGGCAGGGCGGCGGACCCGGTGGGGGAGGAAGCCAAACCAGAGGCAAATGAGGCTGGTAAGCAACCTACGCAAACGCCGAAAAGTGAGCCACAAATTCCGTTGCAGTCCACAGGAGAGCCACAAACGGGAGTACCAAAAGAAGGATTGCGGAAGACCTCCGAATCCGATATAATTCCCCCTATGGCACAGGAACCAAGGGCGTCCCGCACACCCCAGCCAGAAGAAACGCCCAAGCGGGAGGCTGAAATACCGAAAAAGAGTTTGCCTGACAAAGACGTTTCCGAGATTCTACAAATCAGCGATCTGTATCGTCCAAGGGAAAAGTATGTTGGAGAATTTGATAAACTTGCAAAACGGTTAAAACAACAAGGTCACGATTACTTCGATGCTTATCACATAACTTCAGCAGACCCGGATATTTTATCTAATGAAGGGATCATAGGTACAGAATGTGATTATATCGGAAGGTCCGAAGGCAATGTACGCCCTGCATCTGTATATCTGTTTTTGGATTCTAGCGATATTTCTAAAGGCCTTGGGGGAATCAATGGTGTTCCATCCGGCGAGAAAACGGTAAATATTGTTCATCTTAAAATTCCCATTGAAGAAATTAAAAGACTCTATTGGGATGCCAACTATAATGTTACTTTTGGCACTTACAGTTCTGCTCGAATAGAGGGGTCTGTTAAGCCTTCATGGATTAGTTCAACGACGAAATATGATATAACAAAATTCCAGAAATCTTTTAATCCTCCCGCCCCTGAAGAAGGGGGCGTTTCTACGCGCAGAGAAGAATCCCCCTTGCCAGACGGGGAAAAAGAAGTGGAGGCAACGACCGGGTTATCGGATCGTATTGCAGACCATCTGGATAGCGGAAAATCTCTGGATGCAAACACATTCTTTTCGATGGCCGATGAGCATTACGGCGGTACGCGAGCCGAAGGAAAATACGGTCCTTCCGAAGCCTACGATGAATTGGAATTGGGGATCAACAAATACCTGAAACGAAAAGGATTCAATCCGGCGGTCGATGGCAAAACCGCCATGAAAGACTTGCGGCAGATCGAGGAACTTCTTTCCAAGCTCCCCACGCAGACCAACCGAAGCGGGGAAAAGGACAAGATGCAGCAGTTTTCCACCCCGCCGCATTATGCCTATGCCGTGAACTGGTTGGCCAATATCAAACCTTCGGACCGGGTTCTGGAACCGTCGGCGGGAGTGGGGGGGCTGGCGGTGTTCGCCAAGAACGCAGGCGCGACCGTGCAGGGGAACGAATTAAGTGAACGCAGGCGGGAGCTTCTGAAACAACTGGGGATCGATGAAATCACCGGGGAGGATGCCGAACAGATTCACAACATCCTTCCGATGGAGAAACGCCCGACGGTGGTGGTGATGAACCCGCCGTTCTCTCAGGCGGCGCACCGTGTGAAAACCCAGAAGATCATCGGAACCGATCTAAAACATATCGAGGCGGCCTTGCAGTATCTACAGGATGGGGGCAGGCTGGTGGCGATCATGGGGGATTCTTTACACGGCGGGGAGAGCCAGCGGTTTCGGGATTGGGTATCCGGCATCCAGAAGAAATACCACTTCCGGGCCATTGTAAGTATCGCAGACCGAAACATTTACAAGAAATACGGTACGTCATTCCCTACCAAGGTCTTGGTGATTGACAAGGTAAACAATCCTTTGGTCGGTCAGGCCCCACTGCGGAAATCGGTGGAATCTCTCGATGATATGATGTATACTTTACAGGAGGTCCGAAATGAACGTCCACAACTGGAACCAGCACGATCTGAACCGCCTGTGCGGAAAACTGCTCCGGCAGCAGAAACAGCCCCGGTCCGAAATGAACGTCCAGGCCCTGAGTCTGGCGATCTGGGGGCTGGAGAATCCCGACCTGGAGTTCGAGGGACCGTGGAGCCGGTACCGGTCGAGCCTTCTGGAGCAGGCGAATCAAATGCTGAGCTGGAACCCGGACCGAGTGATGCAGATGCTGGGGCAGGACCCGGACGACAAGGATCTGAACGGACAGGCGAAAGCGGTACTCCAGCAGATGAAGAATCTGGAAGCCGAGGAAGCCGCGGCGATCCTGATCGAAAACCTGTACGAGAACCTTCGTCAGACAGCACCGGCGTTTCGGTAAAATTCAAAGAGAAGACGGGACTCTCTGATAATCTCTACGAAGCCTATTCCCCGGCCAAGGTCCATACCCGGGGCGCGAGAAAACACCCGGCCAGCCTGGTCGAATCCGCCGCGATGGCCGCTGTCGAATCGCCGGATGTCACCTATCAAACCCACATCCCTCAGGAGGTTATCGACCGCGGCGCCTTGTCCGATGCACAGATGGAAACCATTACCTACGCCGGGCAGGCGCATGAAACGATGCTCCCGGATGGGAAGCGCCGCAGGGGGTACATGATCGGGGACGGGACCGGAGTTGGAAAAGGCCGCGAGATCGCCGGGATTCTTCTGGATAACTTCGAGCAGGGGCGGACAAGAGCCGTCTGGATCAGCGAAAACAAAAAACTCTACGAGGATGCCAAGCGGGACTGGTCCGCGCTCAGGCAGGACCCGGCACAGGTCCATAACTTCGAGAAGGTGACGAAGGACCAACCGATCCCTCACAAGCTTGGGGTTCTCTACACGACGTATCACAGCCTTGCCTCCAAACCCAAGACACAGGGGTTCAAAACCCGGTTAGAAAAACTGGTGGACTGGCTGGGCAAGGACTTCGACGGGGTGATTGTCTTCGATGAAGCCCATAACATGGCCAACTCCATTTCCGTGAAGGGCAAACGGGGAAGAACGAAACCCTCCCAGATGGCCCTTGCTGGCGATGAGCTTCGCGCCAAGATGCCAAACGCCCGAATTGTCTATGTCTCTGCGACGGCGGCGACGGAAGTTAGGAACCTGGCCTATGCGGATCGGCTGGGATTGTGGGGACCCCATACCAGCTTTTCCGACCGCGTGGACTTTATCAATAAAGTTACCAACGGCGGGGTGGCCGCGATGGAAATGGTGGCCCGGGATATGAAGGCGCTGGGTGTCTATCTGGCGAGAAATATCAGCTTCAACGACGGAACCCCGGAAGGAACCGTTCAATATAACCGTCTGGAACACACCCTGACCGAGAACCAGCGGGATGTTTACGATAAACTGGCGGAAGGCTGGCAGGCGGTTCTTGCGAATTTCAACGACGCCATAGAGATCATCGGCGCGGCCAAGGGAGGCGAGGCCCGGAAGAACGCCATGTCCCAATTCTGGGGCGCAAACCAGCGGTTCTGGAATCAGATCATTACCGCGATGCAGACTCCGTCTGTGATTCGGTCCATCGAAAAAGACATGGCCGAAGGACGGTCGGCGGTCATTCAGTTAACCAGCACCTACGAGGCGGCGCAGGATCGAGCGCTGGCGGACCGGGAAGAAGGAGAAGACCTCGACGATTTCGACCTGACGCCCAGAGATATTCTGATGCAGATGGTGGAACACAGTTTCCCTGTCAATGAGCATGAGGAATACGAGGATGAGAATGGAAATATCCGAAGCCGACCGGTGAAGGATTCCAAAGGGAACTTTGTCCAGAACCGTCAGGCCGTGGAGATGCGGGATAAGCTTCTCGATCAACTGGCGAGCCTGTCCGTACCCGAATCGCCAATGGATATGATTCTGAATCATTTCGGGACCGATCAGGTATCGGAAGTTACAGGCCGCAAGCGGCGCGTGGTGATGAAGAACGGAAAGAAGATCATCGACAAACGTCCGCCGGCAACGACGAACCCGGTGGAGATTCAGAAATTCATGGACGGCAAAAAGCGGATTCTGATCTTCTCCGAAGCGGGCGGGACGGGAGCCAGTTACCATGCCTCGCTGGATTACGAGAACCAGCAGCAGCGAAGTCATTATCTGCTTCAGGCGGGCTGGAGAGCGGACAGGGCCATTCAGGGGCTGGGTAGAACGCACCGGTCCAATCAGAAGCAGGCCCCGATCTATCACCTGGTGGCGACGGACTTGAAGGGACAGAAGCGGTTTATCTCCACGATCGCGCGGAAGCTGGATCAGTTGGGGGCGCTCACGAAGGGAACTCGAAAGGCCGGATCGAGCGGCATGTTTCAGGCGGCGGACAATCTGGAATCCACGGAGGCCAAAGAGGCCCTGCGGACATTTTTCAAGGACCTGTATAACGGCAAGGTCGATGGGATTACGCTGGCGGAATTCCAGGAACAGACCGGGCTGGAGCTGGTGGACAAGGAAGGGCAGCTTCGGCAGGACCTCCCGGAAATTACGCAATTCCTGAACCGCGTGTTGTCCATGAAGATCGAGAAGCAGAATCAGGTATTCGGGCAGTACGAATCCCGCCTGGAAGCGAAGGTTCGTCAGGCGATTGCCGACGGCACGCTCGACCAGGGCATGGAGACCCTCAAGGCCGATAAAATCGAAGTCGAGGATGAACAGGTCGTCTATACCGAACCGAGGACCGGTGCGAAGACGCACTATGTCAAACTGAAAGTGTCGAATCGGAATGAGCCGAGACCGTTCGACGAGATTCTATCGAAAAAGCCTCTGTTTTTTGTGAAGAATAAACACGGTACGATTTACGCGGTATCTCCCTATCGGGATGCGACTGATGCGGAAACCGGGGATATTATTAAACGGTATCGACTGGACAAACCGATGGACTGGCATCCGATCCCGCAGGATTCGTTGTCGAATGCGGAGCAGTGGACGAAAGTTTCCACGGAGGAAGCCCGGACGCTATGGGACAAAGCGGTAGCGAAAATCCCAGAGTACGATACGTCCACCCGGCATTTGATTACCGGTGTTATTCTGCCGATCTGGGATCGCCTGCCAGACGGCCATACGAGAGTGTTCCGATTGCAGACCGAAGACGGCAGGCAGATGCTGGGCCGCGTGATTGAAGAGGAGCAGATCGAGACCGTATTGAACCGGCTGGGAGCGGAGCATAAACAAAGCGAATTATCCACGGAGGACCTGCTGCTAAAAGCGGTTTCCGGGAAGGCTCATATTATTTTATCCAACGGCTGGAAGATCGCCCGCGCGGTGGTGCATGGCGAGCCGCGTCTGGAAATCACGGGTCCTTATTACGCCTACGATGGGGAGATGGACCAGGATGGAGTTTATTCCGAGCGGATTCAGTATAAGAAGCGGTATTTCATCCCGACCGGAGAGACCATGCGGGAGGTGTTTGAAAAGGTGATTCAGGATCACCCGGTTGCGGAAGTCAAAACGTATTCGGGGTCCGGTGATAAACTCCCGCCAGTCCCCGGCGAGGAGGAGGACTTTGGAGGGCGGGAAGGCGGGTCCACGATCCTTTCGACGGAACTGGCCGAGGAAATCGTCGGGGTGGTGAAGAAACTGGCCGATGTGGTGATCCACGGGGCCGGGAGTGTCAAGAACATCCTGCAATCCCATGTGCTGCGGGGGACGGCGTTTATTTCCAGATTCGGCAAGGCGGGCTGGAAGCTCTCGCGGGATATTAAGGAGATCGACAAAGCCGCGGCAAAGCGGATCAATAACAATGAACTGGATGCGGCCAAACTCCTGCAAAAACTGAATCGAAAGCAGCGGGAGCAGGTCGCCAAGGCGGTCAACGGACGACTGAGAAATGTACCGGACTACATTCAGGCCCGCGCAGACCGGCTGCGGGAGATTCTCGACCGGGATATGGAGGAGGCGGCGGAACTGGGCCGGATGCGGACGATGCCGGATGGAACGGAAATCCCGCTGGGCGGATCAGGCAAAGCATTTCCCCAGGTCCCCAATAAGAAGGGGTTGGAATTTCTGGAATTTGCCAAGGAGATGGGGCTGGCTAATCCGACCGTGGCGCAGGTTTGCTCCGATATGGTGGAGAGCGGGGAGTTTGAAACCCTGGAAGATGCCCTGGTGGCGCTGGTGCAGTACCGGGATGCCTTCGTATCGGGCCGGAACAGTTACTTCGACCAGACCCGCGTGGAGCTGCCGGAACATTACATCGAATGGGACCCGGCCAAAGTCCTGCCCGGCCACTTCGAGCGAAGCGGGCGGACGGTGGAAGGGACCCGGAAATGGGGTCCGAAATTCGAGAAAGCCTATTACCTGGTGAAAGCCATCGAGGCGAAGGACCCGGCGGCGGCGCATGATATTAACGATTTCCTTCGGATCATGTTCGACCACGATATGAGCCTGGTCCCCAAGGGGTCCCGGTATGTCGCTGGTCTGATGGGCAACTGGCAAACGCTTGGCAAGTTGGGCTATTCCTTCCTGTCGGCGATACGGAACATGGGGCAGCGGTTCACGAATACAAGCGAGCAGCCGATTCTCTCGGTAATTCTCCCGGCGGTGGCAGATATGCCTCCGTTTCTGTCGCGGATCATGCCAAAGGCCATGGCGCTGCGGGAGCAGATCCTTCGGACCGGGGCGGTCCGAAGCCATGCCGAAATGAGCAGCATCGAATCCGGCGTACCCGGTGAGCGGGTGACGGGTGCGGCGATGAAACTGTTCTCGTCGGTCGAGGAGGGCAACCAGACCTTTGCGGCGCTGGTCGCGGGGCGCGGGCTGGTGAATGATATTGTCCGCTTGCAAAGACTCCAGAAGAACGGGAACCTGATGAAAATCCTTAAGGCGGTATTCTCCCTGGGAGAAGTCCGGGAGGAGGAACTGACCCGGCGAATCCGCAAGACGGGCCTCTATGATATGAGCAACGAGAAGCTGGCGGAGCTGCTGGCCGATCCGGCGAACAAGCTCTACAGCATGGATGTGGTGGAGGAAGCCATGCACCGGCTGGTCAACGACACCCAATTCCCGATCACGCTGGCCACGCAGCGGATCTGGTGGGCGAATCATCCATGGGTGAAGCTGTTCTGGAAATTCAAACCGTTCGGGATCGAGCAGACGTATTTTATCTATGACCGGGTTCTGAAGGCGGCGGCACGGGGGAACGTCGCCCCGATGGTTCGGTTTTTGTTCTGGACGGCGCTGATGGGGGAACTCTACAACATCCTGCGGGACTGGCTGACGGGACGCGAAGAATCCATCACGAAAAGCCTGGGCAATCCCGATGAACGCAACGCCAAGGACATCGGTTGGCGGGTGGTGCAGAATATCGTGGACGGCGGGGGAGTGGGGATGCTGGCGGATATGATCTGGGGCGTGTGGGATTGGGTCGTCGGGCCGGTGGGATCGAGCGCTGAGAACCTGGCGAGAACCGGGATGGATACCCTGCGGCAGCCGAAGGCGGCGCCCGGGGCGATCAAGACATTCTTCCAAAAGGAATTTTCCGCCTGGAAGCAGTACGAAGGGTTAATAAACCGCCTGGATCGGAAGCTGTTGAACGAGAACAATCAATTCTTCGAGTACCAGAAGTGGCGGAACCGGGCCTATGACTACAAGGATGAGGAAGCCGGGACCGATGTGGTCGATACGCTGGCCGAGGCGATTGAGGGAAGGCCGGATTACAAACGCACAGACCGCAGCCTAATCTACGAACTGGCGGCCAAACAGATCACCCTGGGCGATGTTCAGGATGCGGCGGATTACCTCTCGATCCTCTATAAACAGGCAAACACCGATGAGGATAAAAAAGCCTTGGAGAAGGGGATCAAGCTCTCCATGAAGAACCACTCCCCTCTGGGTAAGGTAGCGGAAAAGAACCGGGAAGTATTTCTCTCCCGCTTCGAGCAGGCGGACCGGAACGAGGCCAATGTTTTGCAAAAACAATGGACCGAAGCCTATGAAAAGGCCGCGTCTTTGGCCCGGCAGCAAGCCGGACTACCTACCGATTCGCCCAGGAAAGAGAAGAAGCCTGCCCGATCCCGGAAGGTGAGGGCGATTTACTGAGACCACTTCTCATCATAAGCGTCAAACACTTTCACAACATCACCTTTTTCCGGGATTTTCCACACAGTCCCTTCGTTGTATAGAACGTAGCAGCCGCCTTTCGCGTTCGGGATGATGGTATAGAAATTATCAAAAACAGGGGCGATCCGATTCGTATCAACAAACTGGCCTGTGTCTGAATCGAATGTAGTGTACCGGAATGACCCATTATCATAGCGGACCGTCAATTGGTATCTCCCAGAAAAATTGGATGTTGTTTTCATATCCGCCTGGACGGGTTTTGTCGGCAAGTTGACCCAGACAACAGCGGAGACAATCACCAGAGTTAAAACAATCGCGTTCCATCGGTTCATCGGAAGCTCCTTTCTGTGAATTTTCGGGACAGGATAAACCATCTGGTAATCCCACGCAAGGGAAATAGTATAAAGATACTATTCTTATATCCTTTCAAGGTCCGATAAAGAACGTCCTATAATGGTCATTATGTTACATATCTCATTATATTGCAACAACTTACGATTTATTGGCAAAGTAACATTTCCGATATATCATCACAAGTATATTTTACAGGAGTATCAGCGATGGATGATCTCACCCTATCAGAACGGGAAGAATTGAACGCCCTTCGGCTTCGTGTGGTAGAATTGGAACGCAAATTACGGGATTATCATGATGTGGAGAACGCCCGCGAAATCCTTGATCTTCCCCAGATCGACCCGAACATGCTTTGACCCCCCTACTGGCTGAAATGGCCTGAAATGGCTGAAATGGTCAATTCAAAAATAACTCACTTTTAACTCAACGGGATTCCCGTTCGTATTCCCATTCTATTCCAAAACACCCCCTATCCGATATAACACAAGTCGATTGACATTCATTGTTTACAAACGATAAACAAAAAAAACACCCCCGCAAAACACCCCCATTCCTATTCCCATTCACACTTCCATTCAAACTCAATTATAACTCACTTTTCAAGAAAAGCCCGATAACTGACCGATGATCCCTGTTGCGGTACTTCCCGTCCGTACCGGGGAAGGTTCGGAACCTCCCGGCGGGATCGACCGCAACAACCGCACAGGAGATACGGTCATGCACGGAACGACCTACCCTACCGGAACCCCCCTTCCGGACCTCCCGGAACTCTCGCAGCAGGAAGCATCGGCAGTCTTTCAGATGAGCGAAAAGACCCTCCGCAAGTACGCCCGCGCTGCTGGTGCTCGACGGGAGCTACCGGCGGGACGGGTGAACATCGACGGGAATGTAATGTTCGCCTGGCTGAAAACTTACAAACCGCACCAGGTCCCTTCGTATGACATTCTGACACGCCTCCGGGAGCTACGGGAGGCCGCGACGGTAGATTCTCCGGTCAATCCCGCACCGATTCCGGTTCAGACGGTAACTCCGACCGTGGCGCCGCCGATCCCTACCGTAACGCCCGCACCGACCGAACTTCCTCCGGTTGCTCCGGCATCGACCGCAGCGAGACAGACCGGAAGGGCGGGAGAGGGTAGGGGGGTTACAGAAGCCCTGGCGGCGGATCGGCTGCGGGAACTGCAAACCCAGCTTACCGAAGTGCGGTCCGGGGTGAACGCCCTGGCGAAATACGGCAAGCCAATGGAACTTCCGAGGAAACTTCGATTCTGGCGGTTCGGCGCGGCGGTTCTTTTTGGGATGGTCCTGACGCTGACAGCGGGGGGGGTGATACTCTGGAACCGGCTGCACCGGACCCGGACGGAACTGGCGGCAACGGAAACGGTCTTGTCGGAAACCCGTTCCATGGCGGATCAACGGGCCGGGGAAATCGGCCAACTCCATGAAAGCCTGAAAAACGTGTCTAAATCCCTTCAGGATGAAATCGAGGCTGCGGAGGCCAGGCAGGAACAATATCGCCTTGCCCTGAGGCAGGCAGGCGTTGAAAACGAGACGTTACGGGCCAAGCTGGATGAACTCCAGGCAACGATCAAAGAGAACCAGAAAGTTGCCCCGGAGAGCAAGGGTAGTTCGCAATAGTGCTAGAGTACTATATTTTTTGAGAATTTGGTTGACGTTGCCTAAATTGTGGTGTACTACTGGATCATCGAGACTTGCGAGGGACCGAACGAGCATGGCACAGGAGGCCGACAGATGGCAAAGGTGATTCAGGGCGCTCATCAGTTTCGAGGCGGGCCGGGGCGGGTTTATCAGGTGATGTATTCCCATTGGCTGGATACGATTGTCAAACAGTGTAAGAATCCGGCCAGGGCCGCATTATTGCTCTGGGGGCTACTTCGGGTGGGCCGTAACCATGATTGTGTCCGCGTCAGCGATCAGGATCTATCGAATTTGACCGGGATGAGTGCCGATACGATCCAGCGGGCCAGGCCGGAACTGATCCAGGCCGGGATTATTCGCTTTGATTCAGGCCTTAAATCAACAGGAAATATAGCCAACTATTACCAGATTATCCCACCCCCGGCACAGGGGACCCCCTTACCGCAAAATGCGGCAAGGGTTACCGCAGATTGCGGCAAGGGTTACCGCAGATTGCGGCAAGGGTTACCGCAAAATGCGGCAACCTATAAGGATAGTAGTGAACCGTGTAGTGATATTAATAGTGATTCTTTAGAAAAAGATATTTCTAACGGGGCCGGTTCTAAAGAAACTGCCTTCCAAAAGCTGGCTTCCATACTCCAGAAATTCCGTGTCCAAAAGGCCAACAAATTGGCCGTCAGCATGTTCGACGCAGGGATGGGGGTGGAGGATTGGAAAGAGGCAGTGCGGATCGCGGCGGCGGCGCTGGAACAAGGGAAAATCGAATCGGTCGATTACGAGTCGCTGACGCGAAGCGCCAGCCCGCAAGCCCTGGAGGGGATCATTCGGTACGCCGTTGGATGTGTGGAGAGGGCGATTTTGGAGGGAAAAACCGAGGTTGTTCGGTAATCCCTTTCGTTTTTACGGGTATTTTATTTGACTTGGAGGGCCCAACCTAGGTACAAAGATTATGCTTACAATACCCTTAAGAAAAGAGTCGATTTCAACCCGTTTGGTCGGGGGTTATATCCTTTTGGGTATTGTAAGCACCACCGGCGAACGGGTTTTTTATCGTGGTGTTGGTGCGTTATGAATAATGCCCTGGAGGAATTGTTCGAGATGGCGGACCGGGAGTTGTTGGAGGGACACCGTAGGATTTTGGATAAGTCCCTATTGGCGATGATGAAACGATTGACGCTGGAGGAGTACGAAGCGTTTGTCCGCGGGGTTCACCAGGAGTTTACCTTTCGGCGGGGGCCTGGTTAAGCTGCCTCAACGCTTCCAGTCCTGCCTTGGCTAAATCTTCTCCCAGATTCCCTTTCTTGGCGGCGGTTAGAATCTGCTGCAATACAGCGAACGGGTCCTCCCTGGTGGCCGGGGTTCTCTGGCGGTACGTCTGAATCCAGCGGTCAATATCTTTATCAGGCATGGCCATGATGGCCAGCAGCGCAGCGCCAAGGATCTCCCTTCTCTGGTAGTAGTCGTCTGCGTTCTTGGCGTGCTTTCTGCTTCGCAGGATGGTTTTATTCAGAAAATCCTGCCATTCGTTGACAAACTCCAGGCTGAACTGCGCCCCGATTGACGTAGAGGGTTTTTTGGCTCGTTGTTCCATATATGTTTTCCGTGAGGAATACTACCGCACTACTGTAACTATAGACCATAAATCGAGATTTGTCAAAATCTTCTTGAACATAAAAATATTTTTAGGTCCATAACTATAGCATTATATTACAGTTGCGAATATTCCGTGAAATCCATTAGAAAAAAAACAAAAAAAAATATTGAATTATAGCCGATATGAAGTTATAGTTGTGTGGTATTGGTTAACAGGAGAAGACATGGAACGGATTCGATTACAGTGTTTGCTGCCTCAGAAAGCCGACCGGGCGATGCGAAACGGGATGGATGAACTGCCGCTCCCGTGGAACCGAATCACCCAGGGCGAATATGTCGGGGCGGCGATCCTGAGCTTTGATCGTCTTCCGGACTTGGAGAAGGTCCGGTATCTGGAAAGCATTTCACACAAACGAGGGTCTTGCAATGGAACCAACACGAATCAAAACATGGGATCTGACGGAGCAGGAGCTTAATCGCCTGCTCACCAGCGATAAGACGCTTCGAGGCGTCGTGCTGGATTTGAATGGCCCGCTGGTAGTTTCCGGCCAAGGTGAGTACCAGCGAGCCGTGTATCCGAGCGAAATCGCCCGAACTGAACCGGGGATTCTAGCTGGGTTATGGTCGAATTTCAAGGGCTTTCTGGCGGCGGCGTGGGGACTGAACAGGGGGTGGTCGCTGTGACGGACTTTGGACACCATCTTCCTCCGGGCGTTACCCCATCCATGATTGACCGGACCGGGCCGATCTACGGCGGTGAATCGGTCCCTGCCGAGCGATGCTCCTGCGGGGCACCGATCCACGCGGAGGCCCCCAAGCCCTGCGTTACCTGCTACGGGAAATTCTGCACCAACTGCCTGTGGGAATGCGACGCCTGCGGGGACAAGGTTTGTCTGGACTGCGTGGAGTTCTGCCCGATCTGCCATAAGCCGCTGTGCAACGGCCATTATGCCGAGCATGTCCGGGAGTGTGAAGCCAATACGGAGGCCCGGAAGATCGACGAGGCATACGAGAAGTCCCGCTGGGGACGATTCAAACACGTTGGATAGTTTGCGCAGTCCGTTCCGGCAGGACCGTGCATCCTGCCGGGGCGGCTGTTTCAGAAAAACACTTTTTATTACGAGGGTACGAACATGATACGAGAAGCGAAAAAAACGAAAGCCGAAGCGGGCGGCGGGGCCATCGTCAAGGCCCGAACCCGCGAACAGGAAGTATGGGAATTTAACCAGGCTACGCAGAAGTGGGAGAAGGTCAAGCGGGACTGTGAGATCATTGACCTGCTGGACGGCGGCTGCTTCGATGCGGATAAATTCGCCCGAAACGCCATTGTCGAATTTGAGGCGAAGGATTCGCGGCTGAGCATGTCCGGGGAAATGCTCCAGCGGCTCAATCGGATGCCGAAGAACCGGCTGGACTCCGGGGACCTGATCCAGATTGCCCAAACGGTTCTTTCCGAGAAATTGAACCCCTATACCGACATTGTGATCTTTAAGCAGGATAACGAGCCGGCGGCGATCATCATCAAGGAGGCGGCCTTCCTGCGCCGGGCGGACACCCATCCCGATTACCGTGGCTACAAAGCGGGATGGATTCTCTCCGCTGGCAACGGCAAGGGCAGGAAGTACATCCCGCACGGGACCGACATCGGACCGACGGAAACCATCATCGGCGCGTGGTGCAAGGTGATCCGGGAAGGCCGGGAAACTCCTGTGGTCGAATGCCTGATGGAGCATTACAAACGCAACGCCAAATCGTGGAACAACACCCCCGATACCATGATCGTCAAGACGGCACGCTGCCAGGCCCACCGGCAGGCGTACCCGGAGCAGTTGGCCGGCCTTTACGCCGATGCGGAAATGCCGCATGTGGTCAGTGTGGAATCCACGGTTCAGCCGCCCAAAGACGAAACACCAACGCGGCCCTCCGAGCAGGAACGCGAGGCTCTTGGCGATGCGCTGATGGATGCCATGTTCCCCACGGATGGACCAGAGCAGCCGGAAGGGACGGCGGGAGCTACCCCCGCCGATCCCGAACCGGTGAAACCCCAAACCCCCGGCGAAGACTGGTAAGGAGGCAGGCCATGAACCGAGTATATGACGAATTTGCAAAAGGCGAGTGGGAACACAGAGGTGATACGGTTGTTGCAAAGGATTACCCACGCGACAAAAGTGTCTTAAACGATGACGCCTGGAACTATTACGGCGGGGAATTAATCTGTGAATCGGTACGGAGTCAAGCAGACGGAACGTTGATTGCCGCCGCGCCTACGCTTTTGGCCGCGTGCAAAACGCTCGTGTATATCTGTGAGTCGGTGACTGATTTAGCACCGGACGAGATACAGCTAATCGATAACGCGAAGGCCACAATCGACAAGGCGGAAGGGAGGACGCCATGACTGACACCTGTGCCGTACGACGTTGCAGCCGGGAGGCGGTGCTGGGGTATTACGGCAAGCCGGTCTGTCAGACGCATTGGAACCGGCATTGTGACGAGAAATCGGGTTTTAACCTGAAAGCAGAACTGAAAATCGAGAAAGGAACATACGATGAAGATCAA
>CAZOTP010000052.1:14441-15131 GCA_964582655.1 uncultured Pirellulales bacterium
GCGGAATTTCATGGGGCTGGAAGCGGACATTACGATGGAGCAGCCGGTGAACATCTTCTTCGGGGCGAACGGAGCGGGCAAGACGGCGATCTTGGACAGCCTCTATTGGCTGTTCCTGGGGAAACTGCCGCACCGGGGACTGCGGAATAAGAACCAGAGTCAGATGCTCGCCACCAACGGAGCGGGAGAGATGTGCGTGGAAGCGGATACGACCAGCGGCGAAGCCCGGCGGAACGTGAAATCCTCGACGGCGCTCGTGCCGCCGATGCGGTGCCATCACGATGAGTTGGCGATGTCTATCCTGTTCAATCCCGCCGGCGTGCTGGCGATGGACCCGAAGGACCGGCAGAAGGTATTCTCAAAGCTGTTTCAGTCGGCGGACACCAAGGCCGAGGCCCGGACGTTCCTGAAGCTGATGGTCCCGGAAGTTACGATTGACCGAATCCTAACAGACCCGGACGAGGCGCAGAAATGGGCCATCGAGCAGCGGAAGGAGGCCAAGCGGAAGTTGGCGGACTTGACCTGTGAGAAACCTGCCAAGGACCGGGATGTTTGCGGAAAAGTGTTCGACCTCTCGATCGTGAACGCCGGAGAGCTTGGCAACGAAATCGCCAGGCTGGAGCAGGAGCTTCGGACGATCCCGCACGCAGCGACGAAGATGGGGCTGCCGGAAGCGGAATTGAAAAAGAT
>CAZOTP010000053.1:0-8068 GCA_964582655.1 uncultured Pirellulales bacterium
AATTGTTGCCAGATCCTAAACCAGGCCAACTGACATCCTGGCCACGCCACTCGAACCTCAACTCGTCCGGTCGAAACCTTTCGCCCCCAAATGTTCAACTGCAAGGTATTCCGGCAAAAAGCCGAGATTCCATAATCTGTCAAAGAGCGAGCAAACCAATTTTATTATATCTAATCTTGTCAGAAAGAGCAAATCCAATCCAATCGGGACCGACCGGCGTTTTTTTAATACTCTGTTAAGGCTGTGTGCCGTCCAGCAGCCATTGGTTTGCCAGAATCGAGAAATCCACGATATTCACCACGCAGTCCCCGTTACTATCCGCCTCCAGGATCTGCGCACAGAGGGTGCTATAGATAAAGGCAGCGCCAACATCACCCCCGGAATATTCTGGTGCTCCGACGATAACATGATTTTTATCAATGGAAACAGATGATCCAAAGGTTTCTACAGAATCAGAAAGCGGCAAAGTTTGCTCCAAAACCCAACCGATCCCATATCGGCGATAGATTAATGCTTTGTTATTATTTGTTCCAATAGCCGCCAGAGAACCGCTTAGCGATACCGAATGGCCAAAGTTTCCATAGTTTTCATCTGGGGGAGTAATCATTTTTTGTAATTTCCAGGTTGAATCGATGCTTTGAAAAACGAAAGCGGCGCCTTCACAGTACCCATTGCAGTAATGTCTGTCTCCAACAAGGATATAGTCCCCATCAATATCTACTGAATGACCTCGGATAAAATCATTTTTATTTACTAATATGGCCTGAAATGACCATGTTTCACCCGTTCGAGTGAAAACCTCGGTATGTTCCAGAGCACCAACAATAATAGTATTTCCGCTGATTGCCACGGAATTTCCGAATTGATCTGCGGGCATTCCATTACAAGGAAGCAATTTTGATTGCTGTATCCATGTGGCATCACTGCGTTTGAAGACATATACCGCACCAGCATCGGCGCCTTTGTCATCATCGCCCCATGCTCCGATGACGGCATAATCACCGTCGATTGCTACGGCACAGCCGAAATGATCTTCTGGTGCAATATCTGAAGAATACAGTTTTTGCTGTTCCTCCCAGTATTCGAAATACCATTTATGAAAAATATACGCCGAACCGGAGTAGGATCCGTTTGAGTAATCCGCAGGTCTTCCCAATACAATATAATCTCCATCGATGGAAACGAATTCAATATATTCCCAGTTCATCATTCCGGACGGATACAATTCATCCTGCAACACCCAGAGACTTCCGAAAAGTTTATAAACCGGAATCCTACCCTCCTCGTATGCCACAACGGAACCCACCACAGCATACTCATCGTCAATGGATACAGAGCGTCCGAATTCATTGGGAGCAAATGAATTGGTTCCGGTTAATACGGCCTGCTGGGTCCATTCGGCGCGGATTGGCTGGCTGGACAGGCAAATCATTACAAACAGACACCAAACGACAATTTCTTGTTTGGCCTTCATAAGGCGATCTCCCATAACGAGTTATTTCTCCTGAAACCCAAACCACAGTATAGCAGATCGGCAGGTCCAGTTCAAGGATGAAATGTGTTTTCCCCTAAAAAGGCACAACACTTTCTGGTAAAAGGGGTAAAATAGCTGTTGGATTATGGACTCTGACAAAGAATGGCAGTCAAAAAATTACGTATGTTTCGATAATGCAAGAAGTTAGAGTTAATCTTTCACATGGCGAAAAGTTCGTCTTCGATGCCGGAGACAAACGATTAAATTCACAGGATTTGGAATGGGGTACGGATGGAACATACCATGATGAAAGCACAGATCAAAGGGCAGGCCCTGTTTTTAAACAGTCTGATTTGACAATTTTTGTTTGTGGATTATTATTAATAATGCGTGAGAGAGTATATATCTCACGCTTTTTTTTTGGTAAACAAAAGTGAATTCGTTTCAACACGTCTTTATTTCCATGTCGTAAAAGAAGTTACTTTTGTAAGGGTCGTGTGTTACGCCGATCTACTTTTTCTGTTGCAGAGACAATTTGTTGCCAAAGGAGGTGCAAAATGTCAAAAAGAATCAAGGTTTGTTTATGTTTCGGTCTGCTTGTTGTGCTGGCGGGAGCCAGCATCGTTAAAGCAGATCTGATTCCTCAGCCGCCTGTCAACACATTTGATAAGCGGTTGACGGGATCAATCCCGGATCTGGATCAAAATCGGGATTTTACGGGCGATGGGGTTGCAGAGCAAACGTGGTGTGCTCCCACGGCTTCCGCTGATTGCGTGTGGTATCTGGGCGGAAAAGGATATCCCAATCTTATCCCCGCCGGGGCTAACAATGTCGCAAAGGCGGATGCTCTCATCTCGGCGTTGGGCGGATTGATGGGTACTGCGGATCCGCAGGGCACGACGATCAATAATTGTGTGAATGGTCTGCAGCAGTATCTCAACAATGCTTATCCAAACACATTACAGGTCAGCCTGTTCACCGCCTGGAGTGTTCTGGACAACGCCGGTCAGCCCTCTGCCCAAAACCTCTGGAACATCATGACCAATGAATTGTATCTGTGTCATGACGTCCTGCCAATCATCAAGCTGCCTCAGCAGGGCAATCCCCCCATTCCGCCTACCAGCGATAACGAGATTATGGATATGAATCTCGATTCTGTCGGCGGGCATCTGGTGATGATGACCGGCTACAACATCGTCAATTATCCCGGCTCCATCGACATTTTCGATCCGGATGACAATGTTCCCGCCGGTGTGCATGTGTTTCCGCCGCCACTGATTGCTCCCGTCACCTGGAATCTGGCGTTTGTCGGTGCATCTCCGCAAGGCACTGCGCTGTCCATCAATGGCGGTGCTGGCGGCCTGATTGTCGGAGCCATTTCCGTTACACCGGAACCGGCGACCATGGTTTTGCTGGGATTGGGTGCTTTGGCCCTGATTCGACGACAGAAGCAATAATATCGCAGAAGCAGGTACTGCTTGAGCGATCAGGATAATAAATCCCTGTTCTTAAAATGGCATTCATTATATGTAGAACAGGAGAGGGATAAGGTACTTATTTTTTCCGTATTCAAGTTCTCGCTGTACAATGTAATTTTTCTTTTTTTTCACAACTCCCTTTAATACCATTCTCTGCCTCCTTCCCTGCAATTGGGCTTACATGTATAATACATTCAGAGAATGTAGTTCACTTAGTTTCCTGCTGGCAAAAGGGGGTGGATGGTCATAATATAACCGTTTGTGAAGTCTGACCCCTGGAGAGAAATCGGAGCCAGATAATACTTTAACCATTTATACAGCAAGGAGTTATCGATGAGATCGGACATGGTGAAAAAGGGATTTGAGCGGGCGCCGCATCGGGCGCTTTTGAAGGCTTGCGGGATTTCGGATGCGGATATGGGCAAGCCCTTTATCGCGATTGCCAATAGTTACATTGACGTGATTCCCGGCCATGTGCACCTCAATGAGGTAGGCCAGCTCGTGAAAAAGGCAGTCCGCCAGGCCGGGGGCGTGCCGTTTGTGTTCAACACTATCGGCATCTGCGACGGGATCGCGATGGGGCATACCGGGATGAAGTATTCGCTGGCCAGCCGCGAGGTGATCGCCGATTCGGTGGAGTGCATGCTGCGGGCGCACTGCTTCGACGGGATGATCTGCATCCCCAACTGCGACAAGATCGTGCCGGGCATGCTCATGGCGGCGGCGAGGGTGAACATTCCGACGATTTTTGTCTCCGGCGGGCCGATGAAAGCAGGCAAAACGCCCTCCGGCAAGACCGTGGACCTCATCAGCATTTTTGAAGGCGTCGCGGCGTACAACAACAAGAAAATCTCCGAGGACCAGCTCAAGGAACTGGAAGATTACGGCTGTCCGGGGTGCGGGAGCTGCTCGGGAATGTTCACCGCGAACAGTATGAACTGCCTGTGCGAGGCAATCGGGATGGCGCTGCCGGGCAACGGCACGATCCCCGCGGTGGATGTCCGCCGCAGGAACAAGCTTTATCGCCAGGCGGCAAAGCAGATCCTGACTCTCATCGAAAAAGACATCAAACCGCGGGATATCATCACCGTGGAATCGCTGGACAATGCGCTGGCGCTGGATGTGGCGATGGGCGGATCGACCAATACCGTGCTTCACAGCCTAGCGGTCGCCAACGCGGCGGAGATCGCCTACGATCTGGACCGGATCAACGTGATTGCCCAGAAGTGCCCCAATATCTGCAAAGTTTCGCCTTCCAGCAGCTACCATGTGGAAGATGTGGATCAGGCCGGCGGGATCAGCGCGATTCTGAAGGAAATCTCCAAAATCAAAGGGCTTCTCCATCCGAATTGCATCACTGTAACCGGAAAAACGCTGGGCGAAAACATCGCCAAAGCGCGAATTATGGACCCGCAGTGCATTCGGCATCTGGACAATCCGTATTCCGCAAAAGGCGGCCTGGCGATTTTGAAGGGCAACCTCGCTCCCAACGGCGGCGTGATCAAAAGCGCCGGCGTCGCGGAAAAAATGCTCCGGCACACCGGCCCGGCGGTTATTTTCGACAGTCAGGAAGAAGCCTGTCAGGGGATCCTTGCCGGCAAGGTCAGGCCGGGCGATGTGGTCGTAATCCGGTATGAAGGTCCTCGCGGCGGGCCGGGCATGCAGGAGATGCTCAGTCCTACCAGCTACATTATGGGCGCGGGGCTTGGCGAGAGCGTCGCCCTAATTACCGATGGCCGTTTCAGCGGCGCAACCCCCGGGGCGTGCGTGGGGCATATCAGCCCCGAAGCGGCGGCCGGAGGGCCGATCGGACTATTGAAAAACGGCGATCTCATCGAAATTGATATCCCCGCCAACAAGATTGAGGTCAAGCTCAGCGATGCCGAGCTGGCCCAGCGGCGGAGCCTGTGGAAGAAGCCCGAACCCCGGATCAAACAGGGGGCGCTGGGAAAATACGCCAGCATGGCCTGTTCCGCGGATACCGGTGCGATTGTAAAATGGGATTGAGAAACGTTTTGCAGTCCGCAAGCCCCGCTTCCGTCCGGAGAGAAATTCTCTTGACAGGCGGACGGGGGGAAGGTTCAATATCGAAAATGTATCTTGCTGTGATAAATGAAGTTAGCGAAAGGAGCCATGCATGAGAGCTGGAAAAATCGCAAACGGATTTGCTTTGGTTGCTCTGGTTGTCTGTTCTGGCTGTCAGCATCGTCCGCTGCCTCCGGAAGTTCCCCAGGTCGATCCGCTTCTGGTGGCGACAGGCGCCGATGCGCAGCGCGAAGAAGAAGCCAAACTCGTCGAGCAGATGGCACAGTACCGACAGAAGTATATTGACCAGTTGGAAGTGCTGTTGGGCTTCTATGAAGGGCAGGGCAATCAAATGAAATCCGACTGGGTGCGGGGCGAGCTGCTGCACTTGAAACAGGGACCCCAGCATCCGTATCTGGTCATCGCCGAAACGGCCGGGCCGACCCTCCGCGCCTCCAAGTCGATTCTCGAAGCGGATCTTCTGTACCGCGAAGGGATTAATCTGATGAAGGAAGGCCGCGGCGGAATCGGAAAAATCGGAATGGATCCGAAGAAACTCTATCTGGCGAAAGACAAGTTTTCGGAAATCATCGAGAAATATCCCGAGAGTAATCTGATCGGCGATGCCGCGTTTCAGATCGGGCAGATTTATCACCAGTTTCTCGGCGATTACGCCAAGGCCCTGCTGTATTATCAGCGGGTCTGGCAGTGGGATCCGCAGACGAAGATGCCCGTGCGGTTCTATACGGCCCGCGTGTATGATGATTATTACCGAAACTGGCCTCAGGCGGTGAATTTCTATGAGCAGGCGATTCGTCTGGAATCCTCTTATTCGGATAATGTGGTCTATTCGCAGAACCGGATTCGCCGGATTAACGCCGAGCTTTCGCAGAAATAAACCGACGTATTGTTGTTCGAATACAATGGAAGTTGACGGTGAAAGGAACCCGCCGACAGGACATCGGTGGGTTCTTCTCTACGTAAGGAATCTTTGTGCAGATCAGCGTATTGCTGGGAGTCTTTCTGGCGCTGCTGGTGGGAGAGACGTACTCTGCGCAGGGGGAACAGCCCGGGAGGCTCTGGGGCGGGAATCTGGAGACCCGGCAGGTTCTTCTCTTTGGAGCGGGGGTACTGGTGATTGTATGGTCCCTCCTGCGGATGCAGTCCAATCTGCTGATGCAGAAATTGCGGAAAAATTCCGCCGACAGGAAGGTGCTGCGATTGCCTGCTCGCGTGGATGCGATCACGCGGCTGGCCATCCTGGCGATTTTCGGAATACTCCTCACGGCGGGAGGCTGGACGAAACTGGTGTGTCCGCCCGGAGAGCAAAACGGATGGATGCTGGTTCGCATGACGGGCCTGATCCTGCCTTTTGCTCTGATGCTGGTGATTCAATGGAGTTGTTTTTATCCGGTCCATCGGCACATCCGGGAATATATGGTTTCGGGGCAGCTTGCCGAAGGCCTGGCGGCTCGCCCGGTCTGGAGCCGCCGGCAATATCTGATATTTCAAATCCGCCATAATCTGCTGATGATTCTGGTGCCCGTGGGATTCATTCTGATCTGGCGGGATGGGGTGGATGCGTTCTGGCGAATGTATCGGCTCGATTCCCGTCTGCCGGCGGAAGGTTACGATGTTCTGGTTTTTGCCGGAGCGGGGATGGTTTTTCTGCTGTCTCCCCTGTTGCTTCGGCGAATCTGGAAAACCCGGACTCTGCCGGCCGGTCCCCTGCGTGAAAAGCTGGAGACGTTTTGCCGAAGCCTGAAGCTGGGCTACCGGGATATACTACTCTGGGACACTTATAGCGGAATCGCCAACGCGGCGGTGATGGGAGTCATCCGGCCCGTCCGGTATGTTCTATTGAGCGATGCGGTGATTGAAAATGTCCGGGATGAACAGATTGAAGCGGTGTTCGGGCATGAAGCGGGGCACGTCAGGCATCATCATATCCTGTTTCTTGTTTTATTTCTGTTTGGCAGCGGCGGGTGGTTCACATTCGCTGGAGAATGGATAAACGACGAACTTCAGTCGCTGGGACGGGATATGCACGGGACGCAGGGGGGGCAAAATTGGATTTCCGCCGGAATCGCCGCGGTTCTGGGAGTCCTGTGGTTTTTGCTCTTTGCATGGGTATCCCGGCGCTTTGAGAGGCAGGCGGATGTGCACGCCGCCAAAGCGGTGGCATGGAATTCGAAGAGAACGCCGGGCGAGAGAATGCCAACCGAGTGCGAATCACGGGAATCTCCTTGCGTATGGAACGATACCCTGGATTATTATGGGGCGGCCGTGACCGCCCAGGCTCTGGAACGGATTGCCATGCTGAACGGCATGTCGATTCACACCAAATCCTGGCGTCATTCGAGCATAGCCAGCCGGATGGAGTTTCTCAGAAGGCTTGCCGGCGAGCCGGGGCTTTTGGCACGATTTGAAAAAAGAGTGCGATGGCTCCAAATCACGATAGCGGCCGCCGCGCTGACCGGTGCGGCCGTGTGGTGGCATGTTATGCAGAGACAGTCGGAAACGGGGATGGGATGAATATTGTCGCTCACGGTATTGACCTGGTGGAATGCGATCGCATCGAAGAGATGCTGCAGCGGCACGGCCGGCGGTTTCTCGACCGCGTGTTTACCCCCGCGGAGCAAAAATACTCCCTCCGAGCCAGATATCGGGCGGAGCACCTGGCCGGCCGATTTGCCGTCAAGGAAGCGGTTTTGAAGGTCATCGGCACCGGCTGGGCTTCCGGAGCGAGCTGGACGGATATCGAGACCGTTCGCGACGCGGCCGGAAAGCCGCAGGTAAACCTTTCCGGCCGGGTGGCGGAACGGGCCTCCTCGATGGGCATACGCCGGATTCATGTAAGCATTACGCATACGCGGAATTTGGCGGTTGCATCCGTTGTTGCGACCGATGAGTAAATGACCCAAATGCTATGAACGCGGATCGATATGATGTTGTTGTGATAGGGGGGGGGCATGCGGGCGCCGAAGCGGCCCACGCCGCAGCGCGCCCGGGCGCGAAAACGGGCCTGTTGCCCATGAGCCGGGGAACCACCGCGCCGATGGGCTGCCATACCGCGTTTGGCGGATTGGCC
>CAZOTP010000053.1:8078-14792 GCA_964582655.1 uncultured Pirellulales bacterium
CCCCCCCCCCCCCCCCCCCCCCCCCCCCCCGCCGCCCCCCCCCCCCGCCCCCCGCCGGCCGCCGAAGCGGCCCACGCCGCAGCGCGACGGGGAGCGAAAACGGCACTGTTGACCATGAGCCGGGAAACCATCGCGCAGATGAGCTGCAATCCCGCGATTGGCGGATTGGCCAAGGGGCAGATCGTCCGCGAAGTGGATGCCCTGGGCGGATTGATGGGACTGGCGATCGATGAAACGGGGATTCAGTTCCGAATGCTCAACCGCCGCAAAGGCCCGGCCGTTTGGGGGCCGCGGGCGCAGGCGGATAAAGCGAAGTACCAGAGTAAAATCCGCGAGTATCTCCTGGCCTGTCCCAATCTGGATATACAGGAAGAGGTTGTTTCCGACCTGGTAATCCAGGAAGGCTCTGTATGCGGGGTGCGGTGCGAATCCGGAAGAACGATCCGCGCCCGCTCCGTGGTGATTACCACCGGAACGTTTCTGCGGGGCTTGATGCACCTGGGTCCGGAGCAATGGGCCGGAGGCCGCTATGGCGAACCGGCGGCCAATACCCTGTCTGCCAGTCTCGAACGGGCCGGATTGACGGTGGGGCGTCTGAAGACCGGAACGCCCCCCCGCCTGGATGCGCGAACGATTGATTATTCCGTTCTGGAACGGCAGGATGGCGATCCTGTTCCAGCACCATTCAGTTTTATGAATGACCGGATCGAGTGCGATCAGGTTCCCTGCTGGATTGCCTACACCCATGAAGCAACGCATACTATCATTCGGCAGAATCTGGACCGCGCGCCGCTTTACACCGGCCAGATTCAAAGCACCGGGCCTCGGTATTGTCCCAGCATTGAAACCAAGATCATTCGCTTTGCGGATAAATCGAGGCACCAGCTTTTTCTGGAGCCGGAGACCCGCGATACATGCTGGGTGTATTGCAACGGATTGAGCACCTCCCTTCCCCAAGATGCCCAGGAGGCGATGATACACAGCATTCCGGGACTCGAACGCACGGAGGTTCTCCGGTACGGCTATGCGATTGAATACGACTACGTGCCTCCCCTGCAAATCCGGGCGACGCTGGAAACCAAGACGGTCAAGGGACTGTTTCTGGCGGGCCAGATCAACGGCACCAGCGGTTACGAAGAAGCGGCGGGCCAGGGATTGCTCGCCGGCGTCAACGCCGCTCGAAGCGCTGAAAAACTGGATCCGGTTACCCTTCGGCGCGATCAGGCGTATATCGGAGTCATGATCGACGATCTGGTCACCAAAGGCGTGGATGAACCGTACCGCATGTTCACCTCCCGCGCCGAGCACCGCCTGCTGCTGCGAACCGATAACGCCGATGAACGGCTGACCGAGTTGGGCCGTCAGTGGGGGCTGGTCCCCGACGACCGCTGGCGGCGATTTCAATCCAAACGGTCCCAGATGGAGGCGCTGAAACTCTATTGTGAATCGACGCGCATCGACGGCAAGCCGCTCTCTCTGTTGCTAAGGCAGCAAGACCGTGATGAGCAGTGGCTTCTGCAGGCCGATCCGAAGATTCGGCAAATGGGCTGCTCTTCCGCCGCCCTGCAGCAGGCGGTCAATGAAATGCGGTATGCCGGCTATGTCGAAAAGCAGAAAAAGATGATCGATCGGTTCCAGCGTTCCGAATACATGAAGCTCCCTCATCCCTTCGATTACCAGCGGATTCCCCACCTCCGCTTCGAGGCCCGCGAAAAACTCAACCAGGTCCAGCCCCTCACCCTGGGCCAGGCCCGTCGAATCTCCGGCATCAATCCCGCCGACCTGGCGGTGTTAATGATTTATCTGGACCCTCCCGCAGAACGAGATTCAAAGGAATAGGATTTCCGGGGATGAGGGGGGGATACTCCTATCCTTTTTTATTATCCGAATATCGTTTCGAGGGATGAATTATCGGACAGCCATCGTTGGTCGGGTCTGGATCAGGGGACCATGAGTCCGCTTTTTCAGGGAGATAAGCTCATGATTCCCATTTTGATTGAATTGCGCGAAGCTTTCCTCTCAAGTCGCTCTTTCGGCCCGTCATAATTGGAATAATCCGTATTTCGGGTGCAGTTGTTATAACTCGATCTAACCAGTTAGGATGGAAGGGGTTACAGACCGCCTAAATTTAAGTTGACAAAATGGGAAGACGATAGTTAATTTGGGAAGGATAGGCAAGATACAGAATTATATATTATATTAAAGCAGGTGCAATAATGGCCAATGAAACGCCTCAATCGCAGACCAAAGGGATGAAAAACGTCTATTCCACAGGAGAGGCGGCGGAAATCTGCAAGGTCAGCCAGCAGACCATTATCCGCTGTTTCGATACGGGGCGCCTGCAGGGATTTCGGGTTCCGGGTTCCCGGTTTCGCCGGATCCCCCGGGAAAGTCTGATTAAATTCATGCGGGACAATGACATTCCGCTGAATCAGCTCGATTCGGGCCGCCGGAAAATCCTGGTGGTCGATGACGATCCGGAAATTGTGGAATTGATGGTGGATGTCCTGGAGCGGGACGGCCGGTTTGACGTGCGGACCGCCAGCAGCGGCTACGACGCCGGCGTGCTGACCCAGGAATTCCGGCCGGATATGATTATTCTGGACTACATGCTTCCCGACGTGAATGGAAACGTGGTGTGCAAAACCATCCGGAATAATCCGGCGTTCGAACATGTCAAAATCATCATTGTCAGCGGCGTCATTAATCAGGATGAGATCAATCATCTGCTGAAAATGGGCGCTGATGCGTTCATGAAGAAGCCGTTCAGCATTGAAGAGCTGGTCAACAAGATGACCGAGCTGTTGGCGATTGCCTAAGCCCATCTTCCGTCGGCATCCGGCGGAGTGGGCGGGGAGAAGAGAGTGCCTATGAACACGGAGCAGGAAAACAGCCGCTCGAAAAGCAAAAAAATCGAGCTGATTATCCAGCAGTTGAACAGTCTGCCGACGCTGCCGGCCATTGCCGCCCGGCTGCTTCAGTTGACGGTGAAAAAAAATACCCAGGCGGCGGAGGTCGTGGATCTGATTCAGTCGGACCCGGCGCTCAGCGCCCGCATCATCGCCATGGCAACGCGAGCCGATGCCGGGATGCGGAAACAGACCGCCTCCCTGAGCAAGGTCGTCGTGTTTCTCGGGTTTGACGCGGTTCGAAACGCGGTCTTGAGCATCAAGGTATTCGAAGCGCTGGGGAAAACGGAATCGTCGGGGGAACCTCACGGATTCGACCGGACGGGATTCTGGAAGCACAGCCTGGCGGTCGCGTGCGCCTCCCGCATGCTGATTGCCCATCTGGACAAACGAATCGATCCGGAAGAGGCGTTTCTGTGCGGGCTGCTGCATGATATGGGGAAAGTCGCGCTGGACGCCTGTCTTCCCAAAAGTTATGCCCGGGTGGTGCAGATCACCGAATCCAGTCTGGGCAACATCGCCCATGCGGAAACGAAAATTCTCGGGCTGGATCACACCGTGGTCGGCAAGCGGCTGGCGGAAAAATGGAATCTGCCCGAAACGATCATCGATGCCATCTGGCTGCATCATCAGAGTCCCGCCGGAATTCCGGATTCCGTAAAGCAAAAGGCGATTGTTCGCGCGGTGCATCTGGCGGATATTCTGGCCCGCGAACAGCGGATCGGATATTCGGGAAATCATGATTTCCCCCAGACCGCCGCGGATGCCGCCGCCCAGATGGGGTTGAAAGAAGAGGTCCTGGAACAGATTGTCCGGCTCCTGCGAAGCGAAATCAGCGAGCGAGCCATGATTCTGGGGCTTGATGAGATGAATCCCGACGATTTGTATCAGGAAGCGCTCGTCGAAGCCAATTCCGAACTGGGAAAATTCAATTCCATACTGCAGGAGCAGAACCGCCAGCTCCAGCTCCGCAGTCAATACTTCCACCTTCTGGTCAATCTGAGTGAATCGCTTCAGCCGGGTCAGCCCGTGGTGGATGTCTGTTCGCTGGTCGCGGAACTGTGGCAGAAACATCTGAATGTTGCCCAGTGCGCCGTCTATGCGTATGATGCGGATGCCAAAATCATCGAAGGTGCGGTGAAACTCGAGTCCGACGCCAAATCGACCGTGTTTCTGGTCGATCAGACCGAAGACCCTTCGGTGCAGGGACGCGAAGAAACCTACTGGAAAAACTGTGCCGGATTCTCCGTGGAAAAAGCGGATTCCCGGCATCATTGGTTCTTTGAGCAGGTCGCTCCGATGTTCGATCCGGCGCAGACCTGTTCGATCCCCCTGCTGGTCGGCGAACATATCATAGGCGGGGTCGTATGGACGGTCCCGCATGACGCCATGGATTATTCCGCGCAAATCAAGGAAATTCAATCCTTTGCCTGCAGCGCCACTATGGCGGTTCTTCAGGCGCAGAAGCACGAACGGCAGTTGCGAATCACCGAGGAACTGGCTCAGAAAAACACGCTGCTCCATGAAGCGCAGCAGGAATTGCTTCTCAAGCGAAGCCTGGCCGCGGTCGGGGAAATGGCCTGCGGCGCCGCGCACGAAATCAACAATCCCCTGGCCGTCGTGGTGGGCCGTTCCCAGCTTCTGGCAACCTCCGAACAGGACCAGAAACGCCGGGAAATGCTCGAAGCCATCAGCAAACAGGGTCAGGAAATCGCCCATATCATCACGGAACTTCTGGATTTCGCCAAGCCCGCGATGCCGCAGTATCATTCCACCTCCGTCGAGAAAATGGTGCAGCAGGCGGTCGTTCACTGCCAGCCGGAAGCCGATCCGGCGCATGTCACATTCAAAATTCATCTGGATGCGGATCTGCCCGATATCTTTGTCGATGGCGAGCAAATCAGCTCGGCCCTGGAAGAACTGATACGAAACGCGATTGAATCGTATCAAGGTCATGGCGGAGTCGTGCGGATCCTGGCTCGCCACAACGAACTGGGAAATGAAGTCATTCTGGAAGTTCAGGACAAAGGCGCCGGAATGGACAAACAAACCCTGGACAAGGCGGTCACTCCGTTTTTCTCCGCGAAACCTTCGGGCCGCCGCCGCGGGCTGGGATTAAGCCGCAGCACGCGCCATATCGCCAACAACGGCGGCCGGCTGAACCTGATCAGCGAGCCGGGCCAGGGATGCACCGCCAGAATAACCCTGCCGGTCTCCCAAATGCCCGAATTCCACGGAATTTCGGCGGAATAACCCGCGGCCTCCAATGAAAAAGCCGGGAGTTCTCATTGAAGTCATGGTCTAACATACAGATCTTGCCGTTTCTCAAAGAACCGCTGCGGCGTCAACTGGCGGATCTCCTGCCACCCGGCAGGGAATACGCCCTTCGATCCGCACCCGGAGATTTCCAAACGGATTCCGATCCCCGGGATATCCTTCACTATATTGAGACTCTGGCTCACAAACCGCATGTAGTGTTATGGCAAATCAACGCCGCGGCGCTGGGGAACATGGAATCATGCGACGGGTTCGAAGCGGCGGCGCCGGGGGAGCCGTCACGGGATGCCATCCAGACCCCTGCGATGATCGCCGTTTTTGAGGAAGCGTCCGGGCAGGATGTGATCCGGGCGCTCAATCTTGATTTTGACGGATTTCTGACTTCCCCCTTTGCCTGGGAGATCGTGGAAGATACGCTGCTTCAAAGCCTTCAGCGAAACCGGAAAAAACAGCATATGCGGAACCGGTATCTCCGCATGCGCACCCTGTGCCGGCTGATGAACGGCAGGCGCCGGCAGCTCCGAAACAAGGTCGATCTGCTCTGCAATGACCTGGTTCAGTCCAACCGGCAGATGTCCGCGACGCTGACCAGTCTGCAGAAAGCGTATGATTTTCAGGGCGATCTGCTGGGCGAATATGATTTGCAGTATCTGCTGTTCAAATCGCTGCAGGAGATGAAAAAGTCCCTCCCGGAAACCGCCGCGGCGGTCTATCTTTGCCGTTCCGGGCAGTTCGAAGCCCATCTGGAGGATGTATCCGGACCGGGTGTCGATATGGAGATGTTGGAAACGTCCCTGCAGAACGCAGTTGTCAAAAAAGTGCTTCGGCTGAAAAAAACGATGGCTCTCGCCGGTTATGTTCCTGTTTTGAAAACTTCAGACGAATTAGCGCAAGCCCCTGCTCCGCTGGCGATACTCTCTCTGCCGATCCGATACGCCCGGGAAATGGTCGGGGTTCTGGTGTTCTATCGTTCTGCGGAGAATCCATTTTCCCGAAAAGAGGAATCCGCGATTCTGCCCTATCTGTCATCCCTGGGACGGGCAATTGCCGGACTTCACAAATTACAGGATTATCTTCAGAACATCGGGTAGGGGATAAACCGGTTCCGTTCACCGGCAGGCCGCGAACCGTTTGGTCTGATCGCAGGAAATAAAAACAGCCGTCTTTGAATCCGTCAAAGCCGGCTGCTTTCAGTTCCGGTTGAAGCGAGAGTTTAATCGAGGCTAAGAGCTTCCACGGGACATTCATCGATGCAGACCCCGCAATCGATACAGGTGTCAGCATCCACGACCGCCTTGTCCGATGACAAGCTCAGTGCCTCGGTCGGGCACGCTTCCACACACGCCCCGCACCCCGTGCATTTCTCAACATTCACTTTCACTGCCATGCTATTAGCCTCCAATAATAAGCTAAACATTGTCTTTAACTGCCCCCCTTGTATAGTAAAATTACCCCGGTGTTGCAATAGACAAAATGAAAAAAGAAGACAAAATATACGCGTTGCAAATCCTTGTGCATCAATAAGTTA
>CAZOTP010000054.1:0-14687 GCA_964582655.1 uncultured Pirellulales bacterium
GGCTGCAGAACGACAGCAGAACCGAGGGATTGATGTTGGTGGCCCAGATGGAAAAGCCGATGTTCCCCCAGCCGAGGGTTCTCCCGGCGAGAAAAAGATCTTCGGAATGTTTTCTTCGGAAGCTGACCCAAAAGCCGATGCCCAGCACGGCGGCGATGTAGAGGCCGATGACTGCGAAATCCAAAGACTTCAACAGGATGCGTTCTTCCATGGTTTACCTCGAATGGATGAGATTTAAGTACCACTGTGCGGTTTTTTGGATGCCTTCGGCGTAGGAAACACGGGAGTTCCAGCCCAGTTGTTTTTTGGCTTTTTCGACGGAGAAAAAAACATCGCGGCCCATGAGCCAAACCCCGTAGCGGGTGACGGCGGGGGGCTTTTTCAGCCGGAGGAGCCGCCCGATGCATTCGCAGTCGAAACCGAAGGAATAGGCCAGCCAGTAGGGAACATGGCGCCGCGGGGCGGGGCAGCCAAACGCTTCGGCGAATCGGCTCAGATAGTCTTTCTGCGTGATGACCCCGTCGTTGCTGATGTTATAGGCCTGACCCAGGGCAATATCCTTGTCGGCGGCCAGAAGGCAGGCATCCGCAATATTTCCGGCATAGACCGTGTTCAGACGATTGCTGCCGTCGCCGAGAATTTTGATCGTTCCGCTGCTCAGCAGATGATGCACTCGCGCAATACTGGTTCGGTCCCGCGGACCGTAAATCCACGAAGGGCGGATAACAGTCAGGGGAAAATTCTGCTTCCGATGCATCTCCCAGAGGAGGGTTTCGACTTCGACCTTGGCGCGGGTGTAATAGCTCCAGCGGTGGACGTTGACGCCGAGAGGGGCGGTTTCGTCGAGTATGAGGTTTTTGGCGTTTGGGTGGCCGTAGGCGCTGATGCTGGAGATATGGTCAAATCGCCGGACACGGGCGGCGCGGGCGGTCTGGGCAAGATTCCGAGTGGCGTCGATGGTGTGCGTCTGAAACTCGTCCCAGGGGCCCCAGTCGCCGACACGGGCGGCGGCGTGATACACAACCTCCACCCCTTTGCAAGCGGCACGGCAGCTGTCGGGATCGGTCAGATCGCCTTTCACTTTTTCCACGCCCAGACAGTCTAGAAATGACGTGTCGGAACTGCCCCGGACCAGAACGCGAACGGGGCGCCCGGCCTCGCGGAGTCGCTCGGCGATGTAGCTGCCCAGAAATCCTGTTGCCCCGGTTACCAGATTGGTCATGCAATAATCCTTAAAATGCTCTGTGATCCAAAACCGTAATAGAAACAATCTCTTCCTGTTTTGCAAGAAAATATACAGAAAAGGAGGGAGCAAAACCGGAAAGACAGGACTGCGCCATAAGGCTTGGAAAGGACATCCTCCTCCAAAAGGGCCGGAGAATCCCGTTATCGCTCGGTCGGAAAGCCGTTCAGACGGCTTGATAGGGCGGGGAGGGTAGGGCAACGAATCCCTTGCGGAACGGGAAATAGTGGCTATAGTAAAAGAGGATCGTTGCGAATACACCATGTGCTCGAATATCACAGCGGCGGAAGGATAATCTCCCAAGCCCTGTCTGGAAACACGCTCTTGAGGTGACGATGCCTTTGGAAGATAACGGCCTGCAACTCTCACGCCTGTTTGGACCTTCGGATGTGTTGTGCCGGGTTGATTCGGACGACCGAAATGAAGTCCTTCTCGAACTGCTGAAAAAGCTGGCGGTGGATAAGGAAATTGGAAGCGTGGAGATCGCCTATCAGGCCGTACTGGAACGGGAAAACGATATTCCCACGATCATCGCCCCTCACCTGGCCATACCGCACGCCCGCCTGGACGCCATCGACCGAATGGTGGTGGGGATTGCCACCTCCCCCAAGGGCATTGTCTATACCCAGCCGAACGACAATCCCGTCAAGCTGATGATTCTGATTTTGACACCCCGAATGCAGCCCGATGCCTATCTCCACGCTATCAGTTCCCTGGCAAAAATCTGTCAGGATCCCCGCACGGCCGACTGGGTTGCGGACTTGAAAACGCCCCAGGAAGTCTGGCAGTTTTTCAACCGATGAGGGACGCTTCTGACCAGCCGCTTCCTGACGCGTGATATCCCGGAGCCGGCTACGATAACGATTCAGGACCCGATTGCCCGGGAACGGGAATTTATCCAAAAATAATCCGGCGAATAAAACCAACCGGCGGGATGTTCCATACTGGATTTTCCAAAACGACGATTCTACAATACAAGCATGGCTGAAACGCCGACTCACATTCTGAAAAAGCAGCCCATCAATCGACGGGTAGTACTTGCCCTGTTGCCCTGCCTGGCAGGCGGAATCTACTTCTTCGGCTGGCGCTCGCTGGCGATGGCACTGGTCTCCTGCCTTACCGCTTTTGCGGTGGAATACCTCTTTTGCCGAAGCCGCAAGGAACCCGTCAGCGAAGCCGTCTTTGTGACCGCCCTGATCTACGTCCTGATCCTCCCTCCGGGAGTCCCCTGGCATGTTCTGGTCATCGGCGCCGTCTTTGCGGTCTTTGTAACCAAAGAAATCTTCGGCGGTTACGGAAAAAACATCTTCAATCCCGCCATGTCAGGCCGCTGTTTCGTCTATATCTGCTTCCCGCTGGCCCTGACGGCGCAATGGTCTCCCGTCGCGAAGGGATCCTTCGGGGCCCTCGACCGCTGGGACACGGTAACGAAAACGGACACAATGACTTCCGCAACGCCCCTTGCCATCGCCAAAAATGAAGGCATCCTGCCGGACAAAACCGATTTATTCCTCGGCCGCGTCACAGGCACCATGGGAGTCAATTGCATTCCCCTGGTTCTCTTGGGCGGAATCTATTTGTTTGTCACCCGCACCGCCAATAGAACCATTATCCTTTCCATCTTGATTACCTATGCCTTGCTGAATGCCATCCTCACCTGGGCCGGTGTCAAGGGATTTTACGGCCCCCTCTATGCCCTCTTGAACGGCAGCTTCTGGTTCGGAGCCTTTTTCATGGCAACCGATCCCGTCAGCGCACCCCGAACCAGGCCCGCTCAGCTTCTGTACGGCATTCTCATCGCCTCTGCCACCGTGTTAATCCGCAATTTTTCCATCTTCAATGGCGGATTGATGTTTTCCGTTTTACTGGGGAATATGTTTGCCCCCATTCTGGATGTCGCGGTAAAACACTTTCAGCAGCGGCAGAAAGCCGTCACCCAAACGGAGGGGAATACGGCATGAGCGGCATCACGGGCAAAGGCTGGTACGCGGTTGCGTATATGTTTCTCCTGACGGCTCTGTTCAGTTCCGTCCTGATCGGATTTTCCCGCGCAACCCGCAAACAGGTCGAGGCGAATCAGCAGCTCACCCTCGAAAAAGCCGTGCTGACCGTCCTTCCCCTCGAAATCCCTCCCGGCGCTTCCAATCTCCAGATTCACGAGTTGTATGTACAGCAGGTAACGCTGCCTTCCCCCGAAACCGCCGGCGCCTATACCCTCCGGAAGGATGGAAAAATCACCGCCTACGCCGTTCCGTTTGCCGGTCAGGGATTCTGGGCCCCCATCCGCGGCGTGATGGGCATCGCCGACGATCAACGGACCATTCTGGGCGTTGTCTTCTATGAGCAGAGCGAAACGCCCGGCCTCGGCGCGCAAATCACTACCACGGAATTCCGCAGTCAGTTTGTCGGCAAAACACTTTCCTCCGCCGGTCCGGCCATCGGAATTCGCCCGATTTCAGAATCCCTCGGCGAAAATCAGGTCCACGCCGTCACCGGAGCCACCCAGACCAGCACCCGCCTCGAAAAACTGATGAATCAAGGCCTGCAAACCTGGCGTGATGCGATGAAGCAGGGGGGCAGTTAGCGATGACCGCCAACAACAATAAAAACACCGAAATCATGTGCTCCTGCCTCTGGAGCAATAATCCCGTGTTCTGCCAGGTTTTGGGAATCTGCAGCTCGCTGGCCGTGACCAATCTGGTCCTCAACACCCTCGTCATGTGCGTGGCGCTGACCGTTACCCTGGCGCTGACCGCCGTCACGGTTTCCGTTCTTCGGAACCGAACCCCGCGAAAAATCCGCATGATGGTCGAAACCCTCATCATGGCCTCCTACGTCATCGTTGTCGATATCCTCCTGAAAGCCTATTGGCCAGAAATGAGCAAAAGTCTCGGCCCCTACGTCGGCCTGATCATCACCAACTGCATCCTCATGGGACGCTGCGAAGCCTTCTCGATTATTAATCCCCCCTGGCCGTCCCTGATCGACGGATTGTTCAGCGGCTTGGGCTACTCCTTCGTCCTGCTCTCCATCGCCGTCTTTCGGGAACTGCTGGGAATGGGCACGATCCTGGGAATTCCCATGCCCTTCTTCTCCACCCTGTGGGACAAGTGGATTATCCTGGTCATGCCCCCCGGCGCGTTTTTTATGCTCGCCTTCTTCGTTTGGTTCTTCCGCACCCTTCAGATTCGCAGACAGGAGAAATCCAAATGAATGAACTGCCCCTATTCTGGCAGGTTGCCGCCGTCTGCTTCACCGCCGTCTTCACCGGCAACATGGTCCTCAGCTACTTCCTGGGCCTTTGCTCGTTCCTGGCCGTCTCCCGCGAGGCCAAAACCGCGATGGGCCTGGGCCTGGCTGTTACTTTTGTCAACACCTGTACCTGCATCCTCAACTGGTTCGCTTACCGCTATGTCCTGGTCCCCCTCGAACTGGAATTCTTCCGCTTCATCCTCTTTATCATCATCATCGCCGCCTTCGTCCAGTTTGTCGAAATGGTCCTCGAACGCTATTCCCCGCTGCTCTATCAGAATCTCGGAATCTTCCTGCCCCTCATCACCGTCAACTGCGCGATTCTGGGTACCTCCCTGTTTATGGTCATCCGCGACTATTCCCTGATTCTCACCGCCGCCTACGGATTTGGCAGCGGGGTCGGATGGCTGCTGGCGATTCTCGCCATGGCCGGCATCCGACAGAAACTCGCCGTGGACCGCATCCCCAAAGGGCTTCAGGGACCGGGCATCTCCCTGATTATCGCCGGCCTGATGGCCCTGGCGTTTATCGGCTTTACCGGAATTTTGTCCCGCTGATGCAGCGGTGTTGGAATTGGATGAAACAGCATGGCCGCCTCGATTCTTTCCGTAGTCATAATCAGCCTCATCGCCGCTGCACTGGCGGCGCTGCTGGTCCTTTCCGACCGGTTCATCTCCAACTACGGCCCCTGCTCCATTTCCATCAACGATAAGCAAAGAGAATTTACCGTCAAGGGCGGCGGCTCCCTCCTCGAATCCCTCACCGCGCAGAAAATCTTCATCCCCAGCGCCTGCGGAGGCCGAGCCACCTGCGGTTACTGCAAAGTCAAAGTCCTCCAAGGCGGCGGCGCTTTGCTCCCCACCGAAGAGCCTTTCCTCACGCCCGATGAACGCCGCGACAATGTCCGCCTCTCCTGCATGGTCAAGGTGCGAAAGGACCTCCGCATCGAAATCCCACCCGACCTGCTCGCCGTACGCGAATTCACCTGCCGCTGCGCCAAAATCCTCGATCTGACCCATGACATGAAACAATTCTCCTTCGAACTGAGGGAGCCTGCCGAAATCCGTTTCACTCCCGGCCAGTATATGCAGCTCAAAACTCCCAGATACAATAAACACGATGAGGTGTACCGCGCCTACTCCATCGCCTCCGATCCCGCAGAAAAAAACAAAATCGATCTGGTCATTCGACTCGTCCCAGGCGGAATCTGCACCACCTACTGCTTCAACCATCTAAAACCTGGCGACACTGTATATCTCAACGGCCCCTATGGCGAATTCCATCTCGCGGATACGCAGTCGCCCATGATTTTCATCGCCGGCGGCTCCGGCATGGCGCCCTTCCGAAGCGTCCTCCATCACATGGCAAACACCAAAAACCCCAGGAAAACCATCTATTTCTTCGGGGCCAACCGCGTCGATGAATTGTGTTACCTCGATGCGATGAAACAATTTGAGGAAACCCTGCCCGATTTCACCTTCGTGCCCGTGGTCGCCCGTCCCGAAGAAGGCGCAGACTGGAAAGGTCAGACCGGCCTGGTCACCGAAGCCCTCGCCCGCCAGTTCCAGCAGGCCGCCGAGTATGAAGCGTACCTCTGCGGCAGCCCCGGCATGATCGACGCCGCCATCAAAGTCTTGAAGAAACTCGGTGTCTTGCAGGATAAAATCTTTTATGACAAGTTCGCCTGACCCGCGGAGGCTTTGCCATGAAACAATCGCCTCAGGATGACAATCTCGAACAGATGCTTCGTTCCACCAAACTGGCCGCCGAAGGATTCCTCGGCGCCGACGCCCGCTCCCTCGCCGAAATCATCGAAGCGGACCTCTCCGATCTTGCCCGTACCGGCTTATCCCCCGCTCAGCTCGCCGACCGCATGCAGTTCTTCACCGATCTGGCGACCCCGCGGCTCGGTCTGCCCGTCACCCATGAAAACTGGGAAATCCGCGTCGTCGATTACCCCGGCAAGCTCATCTGCCCCTTTCCCCACCCCGGCCAGTACGCCAAACGCGTCACCACCCTCAAAAAAAGGAATCCTCCCTCCGAAATCTTCTGGTCCGACTTGAACATCCACCTCATCCGAGACCACGCTTTCTTCGAAGGCAAAGGCTCCTTCTTCCGCCTCGAACCCAAACTCCTCGCCCAAATCCTGTTCTGATAATACGGAAAAAACCGGTCCGTTAACGGGTATCAATGCTCCATTTCACATCCTCCCTCCGGAAATAACCGGGGCAAGGTGCCGCTGCGCAGCCTCATGCAGGCAGGAAAGGCTTTATACATTACCATTTCTCTGGGCGGGCGGCCGGATCCCCGCTCCCGACAAATCGATGGGCTGAAATCCAATCCCAATCGCCGGAGAATCGGAGGCCAGGGTGAAGTCGAATTGTTTGGGATTTTTGAATTTCGGATCGGCCACGATCGAATGGGCGTCGAAGCCGAAGGACTGCCACTGGGCGAAGTTGAATTTCTTCCCCTGATTGCGCTGTTTATAGCCGGCGAGGACAGGATCTTTTTTGGAGAGGTCCCAGAAGAGATTCAGGTCGCTGCGAAAGGGGCAGGTTTCGAAGTCTGCGCCGTAGCCCTCGCCGAACATCTGCTGATTGTCAGCAAGGAAAATATTATTCATCAGGGTGATGGCGTTGTGTTTTTCCGCGCGGCCCAGACGGGCCTGACCCAGGGAGCCGAAGGCGAAGATGTTGTTTCGGATGATGTTTTCGCGGCCGTAGTGCATGTGGAAGGGCTCGCTGTTCATGTTGTAGGCGATGTTGTTTTCGACAAGCATATGGGCGCTGCAGGCGTCGAGGTAGATGCCCCAGCCGCCGTAGCCGTCGCATTCCACATCATGGACAAGATTGTTCCGGAGGATCGTGCCGGGTTGGATGCCGAGCATATAAATCGCGCCCATGTCGTTGATGACCCGTTTGCCCAGATGATGGATGTGATTCCACTCGATGAGGTTGTTCCGGGTGATATTGGGGGTGTATTCCCAGACCCAGCCGCAGGAAATGCCGGTGTAGAGCAGGTCGTGGATGTGGTTGTGGGCGATCACGTTGTCATAGCTGTGGACAATCACGATACCGCAGGCGCTGAAGAAGATCACGCCGCCGTCGTAAATATGATTGTCGGTGATGATATTATTTCGAGTACGGCGCGCGGGGGAACTGTCGGCGGGAGCGCCGTCGATCTTTACGCCGCCTCCTCCGATGTCCGTGATGGTGTTGCCGATGATGCGAATGTCGGAGCACCCGTCGGCAATATCCACCCCATACCAGCCGATATGCTCAAGGGAACAGTTTTCAATTAAGGCCTGCTGAACGCCGTAAAGCGAGATGACGCCCGGCAGTTGAATCGCCGCCTGCGGCAGGGAGGTGTATTCCTTGTCGAATTTCTGCAAATCGTGGGGCAGGATGAAGCCTTCGTGCATCTTCCACTGTTCCGTGGGGAAATAGGGGTCGTAGCGTTTTCCCCAGCCGCTCGCCTGTTTCCAGTCGGTGTAGCGCAGGGTGAGGCCTTCAATCCGCACATCCCGGATATATGCCTGCTGTTCCGGCTCGCCCATCGCCTTGAAAAACTGGTATAGGACAGGAACCATAACCTGCGTATTTGCCAGGGTCTGCCCCGCGGCGGGGATGTAGTAGAGCAGGGCCTGCTTTTCATCGAGGTACCACTGTCCCGGTTCGGTCAAGGCTTCGAAGACATTTTCCACGTAGTAGCGGGCCGGCGAAAGGTTGTGGCAGGAATCGGTCAGCGTGAATATACTCCGCCGGGTGCTTCGGAAGATTCTCTGGTCCCAATCCACCGACTCCAGGGGCATCCGCTCCTCCACCCAGTAGTGGGGTACAATGATTTCCACGTTTTCCAGATTTTTCCAGTTCTGGATGTCGCCTTCGGCAAAGCGGAAATAATCCGTGGTGCCGTTGTAGAAGCTGGCTTTTTCCAGATCCACGCCGGGAACATCCGCAATTTTATAGTACCCGGTTTTGGGCAGCCTCGTCCGCGGGCAGCGTTTGCCATCGGCGAACAGCGACTGGAACGGCCCATACTTGTATAAAATCCCCCGCACATCCGCCTGCCAGGCGGCAACGCCGTTTACGTTTGTCTCTTTCCACTCCGTAATCCGAATGGCCCCATTCAGGATGGGGGTTTCGCCGGGATAGGCTTGAAAATACAGGTGGGGGGGATCGGTGGGTTTCAGGATAATCGGATAATCCATGAAATATTCGCCGCCACGGACAAGAATGTTAATCTGCGTATAGGGATTATGCTCGAACGTCAGATCCCGGATGCGGTTCATCGCCCCCTGCAGGCTTGCCATCGGGCCGTCAGTCCCCTGCGCATTGGCCTCTTTCAGCCTCCCGCTCCACTTGTTATTTCCATTCGTTGCGACATAGAATGTTAAAATCATGTTTGCCGTTCCTTTGTCATACTGCTCATAAAATTCAAAACAAGCTAACAATATTACCGAGCCGCGGCAAGCAAAATATGTGATGCTTATTCCAGGAGCGGGGATGAGTAATTATTGTGAGTCCTGTTCCATTTGCCGGTAGAAATCCCGGATGACATAAAAGGCTTTTTTCTTGAGGCCCTTGTCGGAAATCAGCCCTTTGCGGTTGTAGTAATCCTGGATGCCGGGGAGCATGCGGTAGGGATCGGGGAAGTCATACAAAATCCACGGGCACGTGCCGCGAAGGAAGGGGATGTTTTTCAGCATCACCAGCTGGTCCTGCATGAGGTATTCCTGAAATTCTTCCGTCCAGCGGGTCAGCCGGTCGCCATGCAGACCCGCGCGAGCGCCGCCGCCGAATTCGCTCATGATCAGAGGCTTGTTCCAGACCATCTTCCAGCGAAAGTGGCCGATCAATCCGGGCAATTCATGGTACCAGCCCATGTACTCGTTGCAGCCGATGACATCCAGGTATTCGCCAACGGGGTCGTCCACGACCAGAAGGTTGGGGTCCTTTTCATCGTGATGCCGCTCCAGCGCGGCGGTAATCAGCCGTGTGGGATCCAGCGAGCGGGCGGTGTCAGCCATTTCCTTGTACAGGCTGTTGCGGGCGTCGGTGATGTCGGTTTCATTGCCCAGCGACCAGCAGATGACGGCGGCGCGATTCTTGTCGCGCGCGATCATCTCCCGAAGCTGGTTCATCGCGTTGGCGCGCGTATCGGGATTCTCCCATGTCATCGCCCAATAGACGGGGATTTCCGACCAGACCATGATGCCCAGCTTGTCGGCCAGCCGGATGATCGGTTCATGATAGGGCCAGTGCGCCAGGCGGACGAAATTGCAGTGAAGCTGCCTGGCCCAGTCCAGCATAACCATTGCGTGCTCGGCGCTATAGGCCTTGCCGAACTGCATCGGGACTTCTTCGGACATGCAGATTCCGCGGAGAAAGATGGGTTTGCCGTTGAGCAGGATCTGGTCCCCTTGTACTTCGATGGTGCGGAACCCGATCTGGTCTTCCAGCTTGTCGGTATCGCAGCGGATGACGACGTCGTACAATTTGGGATTCGCGGGGGACCAGAGCTGCGGGGTGGTTTTGATCTGGAATTGCGCCTGCCCCCGATCGGTATCGATAGAGAGGCTGCTCCCAAGTTCGGGTATCTCAACCGTGATGGTCTGTTTTAATTGCGGACCGTTTAACCGCACCCAGCCGGCGAGGGTCTGCGAATCTCCCTTTTTCAACTGGACAAAATAATCCTCGATAAACGTCTGGGGCGTTTCAATCAGGCATACCGATCGCGTTAGCCCCCCGAAGTTCCACCAGCTCAGCTTCACGGCGGGGACGTATTCCCGTTTCCGCTCGTTGTTGACTTTCACGATGAGGAAATTACCGGCAGGCTGAACCTTATCTGTGATTTCAAAATTGAAGGGCGTCGCGCCGCCCAGGTGTTCGCCGAGTTTTTTACCATTCAGCCACGCTATGGTGTGATAATTCGCCGCGCCGAAGTGCACAAACAGCCGCTTTCCGGGCGGCAGAGTGTAATCGAACGTGGTCCGGTACCACATCGAGCCTTCGTAGTAGAGCAGTTCCGGCCGCTGGCTGTTCCAGTCCCCCGGTACATGCAGCAGGGGGGAGGCGTCAAAGTCATACTCGATGAGGCTGGATTTGTCTTTGGGTTTTTCATCGAGAAATATCCCCTTCTCCTTCGGCTGATACAGCCAGTCCAGATACCCCTTTTCATAGGGGTCCACGATGGTCCGCCACCGCCCGTTCAGCGAGGTCGTCTGCCGGTTGTCAATGTTGGTAATCAGCGGTTCGGCCGAGGCGAAGGAAACCAATACTCCGCAAACCAATAGAACGGTACACGTTTTCATGCGACGCCTCCAAAATCACTACCCGCGAAAATATAGATAAATCACAACGATGATCGACAGTACGATCAGCGAGTGAATCACATCGGTTTTATTCCAACTGGCGCGAGAGGTCTGCTTATCGCCCGCCGTCGCGGTCGCATAGGTAAGCCCGCGGAGTTTTTCCGGCGAGGGTTTCGCTCCCAACATACTGGCCAGGATGATCAGAACGATGCATATTAAAAACAGCCCGACCGAGAAGTACAGGAAATTGGCGGGCGCCATTTGATGCAGCAGCCCCAGTCCAAAGGAAGCCAGCGATCCCTGTTCCGTTTTCTCAAACGCCGAAGCAATGGGAACTGCAAACAATTCCGCCGCCAGCCGCCCCATCCCAAGGATGAATCCGCCCACCAGCCCGACGACGCATCCCGTGGCATTGATCCGGCTGGAAAACAGCCCGAACAGAAACACCGCTGTAATCGGCGGGGCGATATACGCCTGTACGGATTGCAGATATTGATACAATCCCGCGGAGATGTATTTCATCAGGGGAATCCACAGAATTCCAAGAATCACCACGATGGTGGTGGCAATCTGACCCACCCGCACCAGGTGCTGCTCACTGGCCAGAGGGCGCATTTTCTTGTATATGTCGATCGTAAACAGAGTCGAACACGAGTTGAACATCGCCGAAAGCGAACTCATCAGCGCCGCCAGCAGACTGGCCACCACAATGCCTCGTACTCCCACGGGAAGAATCGCCTTGACGAGTACGGGGTATGCCTGATCGCCCGCGGGCAATCTGATCTTGCCCATCTTATCCAACGCAAACGCGATCATCCCGGGAATGATAAAAATGAACAGCGGCGTCAGTTTCAAATACGCGGCGAATATCGAGCCTCGCCTTGCCTGCGTTTCATCCTTTGCCGACAGCGTCCGCTGCACGATGTACTGGTCCGTGCACCAGTACCACATCCCCACGATGGGGGCGCAGAACAGCATGCCCGGCCAGGGAAAATTCGGATCGTCCGCCGGTTTCCACAGGTTGAAGTACTCGCTGCCGCAAATCGTACGAAGCTGCCCCCACCCGCCTACCTGATGCAATCCGATGGCAACCAGAAACGCCGAGCCGATCAGAAGAATAATCGTCTGGATCGTATCGGTATAAACCACCGCGCGGAACCCGCCAATGACCGTATAAAGCCCCGTCAGGACCACGACCCCGATGGCGCCAAGCCAGAAATTGTCCATCCCCTCGATCAAAGGCTCCGGAAACAGAGCCTTGAAGACAATCCCCGCCGCGTACAGTGCCACGGATACCTTGGTAAAAATATACGCGATTAGTGAAATCAGCGAGAGAAACCACCGGCAGAACGGATTGTACCGTTTTTCCAGAAACTCCGGCATGGTGAAAATCCCGCTGCGGTTATAGAAAGGGACAAACACCCATCCCAGCATCAACAGCAGCCAGGCGTGAAGCTCGTAATGGGCCATCGCCACGCCGCTCTGGGCGCCCGAACCGGCCAGCCCCACCAGATGTTCCGAACCGATATTCGAGGAAAACAGAGATCCCCCGATGACAAACCAGCCCATATGACGACCGGCCAGAAAGTAATCCGTCGAGGACTTCTTGTTCTGTCTCACCGCCCACCACACCACCACCAGACGAATCAGAAACTACGCCCCGATCCCCGCCCAGTCCAACAGCCCAAACGAACTTCCTTCCGCCAGAAGATGATTCATTGCCAGGAATCTCCTTTCGCATTCCAGGGATGTATCCAAGTTGATTTATATCTGCATTGCAGCTATAACTTCTTATAAAATAAACACTTATACATATTGCAGAAAGCCCGAAAGGTTCGGCCCGTCCGTGCAGACATCATATCTTGCCAAACTGCAGGCTTCAATTGGAAAGTTCGCCGGATCCCATTTTCAAACCGGGTAATCCTTGTATGTTCTCTATTCCTCGCTATAATAGGGGACCGGTTTAGACATGAATTACGCTTATAAGGAATGTTTTCTATGGCACAAGCGGTGTTGACGCGGAAAAAAGATTATAAAGTGGCGGATATCTCCCTCGCCGAGTGGGGCCGGAAGGAAATCGAGCTGGCGGAAAAGGAAATGCCCGGCTTGATGGCCCTTCGGGAAAAATACGGCCCCAAACAGCCACTCAAAGGCGCTCGCATCGCCGGTTGTATCCACATGCCCATCCAGCCCGCCGTACTCATCGAAACCCTCCAGGCTCTTGGCGCCAAGGTTCGCTGGTCCTCCTGCAACATTTTCTCCACGCAGGACCACGCCGCCGCCGCGATTGCCGCCGCCGGAACCCCCGTTTTTGCCTGGAAAGGCGAAACGCTCGAAGAATATGACTGGTGCGTCAAACAGACCATCGAATGGCCCGACGGAAAAGGCCCCAACATGATCCTCGATGACGGCGGGGACCTCACCAACATGATGCATCTCCCCGAATACGCCCACCTGATGAGCGAAGTGCGAGGAATTTCCGAGGAAACCACCACCGGCGTCCATAATCTGGAAAAACTCTGCCGCGAAGGGAAACTCGAATGCCCCGCCATCAACGTCAATGACTCCGTCACGAAAAGCAAATTCGACAACAAATACGGCTGCCGCGAATCCCTCGCCGACGGCATCAAACGAGCCACCGGCGTCATGGTCGCTGGGAAAGTCGTTGTCGTCGCCGGCTATGGCGATGTCGGAAAAGGCTGCGCCCAGTCCATGCGGGGCTTCGGAAGCCGAGTCATTGTGACCGAAATCGATCCCATCTGTGCTCTCCAGGCCGCCATGGAAGGCTATGAAGTCAAACCCATGAGCGAAGCCGTCAGGGAAGGCGATATCTTCGTCACCGCCAGCGGCTGCTGCGATGTGATCACGCTCAAGCACATGCAGCAGATGAAGGATCAGGCGATTGTCTGCAACATCGGGCATTTCGACATTGAAATTGATATGGCCGGCCTGATCGCCTGCAAAGGCGTCAAGAAGACCACCATCAAGCCCCAGGTGGACCTCTGGACATTCCCCGATGGCCACAGCATCCTCATCTTGGCCGAAGGCCGTCTGGTCAACCTCGGCTGTGCCATGGGGCACCCCTCCTTCGTCATGAGCAATTCCTTCTCCAATCAGGTCCTGGCCCAGATGGAGCTGTTCGCAAACCACAAAAAATACGAAAACAAGGTCTATATGCTTCCCAAGAAGCTCGACGAGGAAGTCGCACGGCTCCACCTGGCGAAACTGGGCGTCAAGCTCGAAAAGCTCACCGACAAACAGGCGTCCTACCTCGGCCTTTCCAAAACCGGCCCCTTTAAACCGGACCATTATCGCTATTAATCCAACCCGTGGGGGGGAATTCCAGTCGGCGGATCGCAAATCCAGGCGGACTTTCCTGCGGGAAAGGGCCGCCTTTGTATTGGAAACGGAATTTCGCTGGCCAATCGGGGTTCAGCCGCATGGGATAGCCTCGTTTGCGGAATCCCGCAATCCTTCGCATCCGACTTGAATTTTTCCGACCCCGGGCTATGATAAAAATAGATTCTTTTCCGGAGTGTTAAAAACCATGACCAGTTCCGTTCGAAATGCCTGGCATTTTCTAATTCTTCTGCCGCTTCTGATGGGGGGGGCAACCCTGATGTGGTCCATTTCCCGCATTCATGCGGAGTCATCCGCACCTCCCCCCAAACCGGAGGAACCCCCCATGGCCAAAACATTCAATCTGACCAGCCCGGCCTTCAAACACGACAGCCCCATCCCCGTTAAATACACCGCAGACGGACCGGATGTCTCGCCGGCCCTCAATAGGGAAAATCCCCCCCAGGGCACCAAAGAATTCGTTCTCATTATGGAAGATCCCGATGCTCCCACCCCCAAACCCTGGGTTCACTGGGTTCT
>CAZOTP010000055.1:0-14627 GCA_964582655.1 uncultured Pirellulales bacterium
CCCCCCCCCCCCCCCCCCCCCCCCGCCCCCCGCCCCCCCCCCCCCCCCGGCGGCTTCCCGCAGCCGGTTTTCCTCAGCGTTCACTAGAAGTATAACCCATAAACCATTCGTTTGTCAAGTCAATTTTCCCCCATTGCCGGATTTTTCGTAACGGGCTGGGGTGGGGTCAATTCGGGGACACCTGGAGATGAAGGGGCCGGGGGAGAAGCCGTATCTTGTTTGGCAACAGGCAGTTCCATCGGTTCCCAGGGTTGATTTTGTTTCCATTGCATCAGGCGCAATACAACCGGATGGTTTTCCTGGCCTTTTGCGTATTGCAGAAATTCGGTCAGGTCCGCGTAGGAATCCAGAGTCTGGATGGCGATGAATCGCACAAACCAATGCGGATCGTCGAGTAATTTCATCAAATCATTCATCACGGGAGAAACGATGGGCAACGGCTGATTCTGGAATACCAAAGAAGTCCAGGCCCGGATGCGTGAATCGGGATTCCGCAGATTGCTCTGGAGAGACTGGAGAATTCCCTGGACCGCGGCCGTCCATGCCGCATTTTTAGAACCCGGATTCTCCAGCGCCGACTGCCGCATCCACGCGGCAAGGAGAAACGCCGCGCGGAGATTGTCTTCGGGTGCGGATTGCCGGAGAGAGTCCCGCTGAAACTGGAGATTTTTAGCTGTCGGCCGAAACGCCTGACGAACAATCTGAACCGGATCGGGCTGGATCTTCGGAATTCGACTGCTCCATCCTCCCTGACCATCCGCCACGGGATCCAGAATCAACTGGACCGCAATCTGGTAGGCCTGCTGGGGATGGTTTTGCAGGAGGGTCCGCAATGTTCCGATGTTCAGGTTCACCTGGATGGAATTGGATTCGCCTGGCGCCAGAAGCTGCCGCTGGCGCAGATATTCACAGCAAACGGGGATCGTCCGGCCCGTCGAATCGGACGCATTCGAGGCGGAAGAGCCGGAAGAGAGCGGAATTACATGCGCCTGTATCAAAATGCGAGGATCGATATATCCGGCGGGCCCGAGAACGAGTTCGGTTTTTCCGACGTTAATGAGATGCACGGAGGCGACGAGCGGATCGCCATAATAAAACACATCCTTGGTGAAACGGAGGAAGCATTGGATCGATTTTTCGGGCTGGAGGGGAAGGGAAAAATCGCCGTCATCATAGAATCGATTCAGCAGATCGGCGAATCGCTGTTCCAGAGAATCGGGGGCACCGGGGGGCGGAGCCGCGGCGGATTCCGTGCCGAGCGATTTTTGAATTTCCTGCCGGAGCTGATCTCGCTGCAGGTCGAGCACGGCCCATTTTCCGGACGGAAGCGACTGGAGGATGTCGGAGGCGGCCTGGGCATTGCCCTGCGCCCATTCCAGAGACGCTTTGGTCAACACGGCAATCGGATCCTCCGCCGCGACGTCGGAAAGCGTCTGTTGCGCTTCGGCATTCCTCTGATTGAGAAGATAGGCATAGGCCAAAATCGCCTTCGCTCGGGGATGTTTTTGGGAATCGCTCTGTCCGGCTTGTGCCAGAGTCAGCGCCTGCGCCGGCTGGGGGTCGATGAAGCTGAAATACCACGCCGCTTCGAGAAACAGGCCGGGGGACGGCGCGGAAGCGGACGCCTGCTTATCGAGAATCAGGCGGGAGGTTTTGGCCATCCAGAGGGAGGCGGAATCCGGCTGATTGAGTTTCTGAAAGGAGCGAATCAGGACGCCTGAAAGCAGAATGTCCTGCGGATTGTTCTGCAGGGTTTCCTGGGCCCGCGACACACACTTTGCATATTCCCCCCGAACATAGTCATTTACGATCTGGCGGAGTCGGAGTTCATATTCCAGCGGGGCGGAATCCGGGAAGAGAGAGAGCAGATTTAAGGCAAAGGGATAATATCGGGCGGCCAGGGAAGAAAAATTAAACTGTTCCAGAGTATCGATCAGATTCAGAAGGGCCTGGCCGTCGGAAGGATTATTGTGCAGCCGGCTTCGCCACCGCGAAATCTGCTGCCAGCGAAGGACGTTAGCCTGGACTTCCGAAGCGTTTTGCGGGGCATCGGAAGGCGGCGTTTCCTGAGGCAACTGGATGATTCGCGCCAAGGCGTCATCATTATTTTGCCAGGCGGAAACCGCGTGATTGAACAACATAGCCGCTCCGTCGGAACCCTGATAGGCTCCTTTTTCCATGGCGAGAATTCCCAATTGCGTCCATACGCGAGATTGCGTGACGGGATCATTTTGGGCAAAGGGGAGGGTTTGCTTCAGGAATTCTTCCCTTCCTAGCCGGTCCTGAATCTGGGGAAGCCTCCAGGAAATCCAGGATTCCAAAGCCTGGCTATCCCGTGGATTCCGGGTAAAATACGTGGAAACGGCCTGGGCGGCGCGGCCCGGATCCGCCAGAAGCTCAGTCATGTAAAGCGGATACAATTGCCTCCAAGCTTCGGTATTGTCGGGGTCGAGTTCCACCGCCGCTTCCAGATACAGACAGGCCTGATGCAGTCGGCGGGAGATTTCCTCCGGGGTGAGATCCAGATTCGCAAACTTCAGCGTTTGTATCTCGACCGGTTTGAGGCAATCTTGCGCCAGAATAACCAGCCGTTCGGCATCAACCGGCATGGAGGTCGGAGCCGATTGCATCTCCGCTCCCATCGAAGCGGCAGACCAAGCCCCCAGCCAAAACCATACAGTTAATCGATTCATTTTGCGTATCCCATTCCCATGGGGTTTTTCAGCCATACCGCAACAATCCTATGGTACATCCATAGTTACAGCAATGCACGCAGAAAATCAACATGAAAAATGGAAGCCGGCCGCGGACAGGACACCCGGCCAATTCCAAGCGATAGAATGCCAACCGGCGTATCTCAATCCGATCTGCCGTTCGGGGAGGCGTTATTTCAGAGAATCCCAGTCGAATTTATCGAGATGGCTTTTCAAAGCGGCCATCTGCCGGTCGATTTCTTGAAACAGAGAATCCATTTCATGATCCTGCCGGGATTTGGCCGCGATTTCGAGGTTCAACGCCAGGCGATGAAGGGCGGCGGCGCCGACATTTCCTGCGGCACCTTTGATGCGATGCGCCACCTGGGAAACCGTTTCGAACTGCTGGCATTGGACGGCCTGTTTCAACCCTTCCAAATCGGCATTCGAGGTTTCCAGGAAAATATTCATTACGGCATGGAGCGATTCCACGTCGTTGCCCAGACGATTGAGGGCATCTTTCACGTCAAACAGGGGGTAGTCATTCATGGCTCGATCTCCTGTCGAAGAGGGGATGGGATGCAGCCCCGCCGATACAGCATGATGGATGGAATACGAATCTTTTTGTTTTCGTTTCTGCGTCATGTCAGAAATGGACTGCATCAAGGCGTCCACGGCAAAGGGTTTGAAGAGCATGGCTACATTCGCGTTTTGCCGGAGGGCAAGCACAGCCGGATCCTCTTCGCCCAACCCGGTCATCACAATCACCCGGATTCGGGAATAGCGTGAATCCGTTTCGAGAAACTGAATGATTTCCGAGCCGTCCATTCCCGGCATGCGAAGATCCAGCACCAGCCAATCGGGCAGATAGCTGCCCAGCAGGGTGCAGGCCTGGACTCCGCTGGCCGCGGTTTTGATTTTGAAGTGGGGGCACTTTTGCTGCAAGGTAAGGGCCAGATTCTCCAGAAACGGCTCATCGTCATCCACCAGCAAAAGCTTGAGGGGAACCGAAGGGCTTTCCCCGAGAACCGGTTTGGCATATTTCCGCAGAATCGCCTGCAATTCCTTCTGGGAAACGGGTTTGGCGATATAGTCGTCCATTCCCGCCTGGAGGCAGACTTCGCGGTCGGTCTGCATCGCGTTGGCGGTCATCGCAATGATGAGGCGATGCTCCCGGGTTTCCTTTTCCAGAAGGCGGATTTTCATCGTCGCTTCATAGCCGCTTAATTCGGGCATTTGGCAATCCATGAAGATCAGATCATAGGAATGGGCGTGCGCTTTTTCGACGGCTTCTTTGCCGTTTTCCGCCAGATCCACGGTGCATCCGAATTTTTTGAGCATTGTCAAGGCGACTTTTTGATTGACCGGATTATCCTCGGCGACCAGCACATGTGCGTTGACCCGCACGGGATGCTCGGCCGAGGGTTGTTCCGGCGTACGCAGAGGCTTGCGGGACGGGCCGGCAACCGACGCGTTTTCCGGATGGCGGTTTTCGCTCCAGACCGCGACCAGGGCGTCAAACAGCCTGGATTCGCGGACCGGCTTGACCAGGTAGGCATGAATGCCGCACTGCTTCATTTCGTCCGGAGCGAGCCGTTTTCCCGTGGAGGAAAGCATAATGACCAGAGTCTCGCGAAGGTCCGGATCGGCATGAATCGCCTGGGCCAATTGCACGCCGTCCATGTCGGGCATCATGTAATCGATAATCGCCAGATCATAGGGTTCTTGCTGTTCCTTGGCGCGGCGCAGGGCCTGGAGGGCCTTCGTCGAAGAAAATGCCGTATCGTTCCTGATATTCCAGTTTGTGAGCTGCTCGCTGAGGACAAACCGGTTGACGCGGTTGTCATCCACGACCAGGACTCGCAGGTGCTCGAGATTCTGGATCAGAAGTTCGGAATGCTCCATGGATTCTTCGATAGGCAGCGTAAGGGTAAACCAGAAGGTGGAGCCTTTTCCTTCGACGCTTTCGACGCCGATGTCGCCGCCCATGATTTCGACGAGCTGCCTGGAAATGGCAAGGCCCAGTCCGGTTCCGCCGTATTTGCGGGTGGTGGAGGAATCCGCCTGGGTGAATTTATCAAAAATGCAGTTTCTCTTGTCGGCCGGAATGCCGATTCCGGTGTCCTTGACGGAACAACGAATTCCGGCTTTTCCGTCCCGGATGCCGTCGCATTCGATGTTCAGGAGGATATAGCCTTCGGCGGTGAATTTGACGGCGTTTCCCAGAAGATTCATCAGAATCTGGCGGATGCGGCCGGCGTCGCCGACGAACCAGCGGGGCAGATTCGGAGCATAGCGAACGATGAATTCCAGGTCTTTTTCATGGACCCGGGCGGCCAGAAGATCGGAGATCTCTTCCACCTGAAGCCGCAAATCGAACGGTTCGTTTTCGATGGTCATTTTTCCGACCTCGATCTTGGAAAAATCGAGGATGTCATTGATAATTGCCAGCAGGGATTCGGCGGAGCGGTGGATGATTTCACCATATTCCCGCTGTTCGTTGGTCAGGTCCGATTCCAGCAGAAAGCCGGTCATTCCCATGATCCCGTTCATGGGGGTTCGGATTTCATGGGACATGTTCGCCAGAAAATCGCTTTTTGCCAGATTGGCCGCTTCCGCGGCTTCCTTGGCTTCCCGGAGTGCGCGATTGGAATGCTCCAGTTCCGCCGTGCGCTCGCGGACGCGGCGTTCGAGCGTCTGGTTGATTTTGAGCAGTTCCATCTGATTGTCCTGGATACAGGTCAGCATGTCATTGAACGAATCCACCAGAACGCCCACTTCATCGTGGGACTCCCGGGGGACGCGGAGGGAATAATCCTTTTGCTCCGAGACATGGCGGGCGGCTTTTGCCAGGTGCCTGATCGGCTGGGTAATTTGTTTCTGGAGACGTTCGGAGAGGATGTTGATGCATACGGCAGCCAGCAGCGCCATCAGCAGCGCCATGAACACGTTGCGGCCGAATGCCTGATACAGATGCCGGAGATCGGACTGCACATACAGGGTTCCCAGCAATTCTTCCTGATGCCGGATGGGATGAAATATCACGAGAGACCGGCCGGAGAGGAAGCAGCCCTGGGGCCGGATTTCGGGCGCGGCAAGCCGATCCGTCCGGTCGGACCGCTGGTATCGGCAAAATTCCCCGCCGTCCCGGTCGAAGAGGCAGGCAAAAACCACAGAGGGATCTGCCTGAAACATCGCCAGGTTTTTTTTCGCGTCTTCAGAGCTGTCAAACGCCAGGGAAGCGCTGCAATTTTCCCCCATCATGCCGGCCTGAATCGCCAGTTCCTGTTTCATCATCCGATACAGATCGTACTGCTGATACAGGATGAAGCCGATACACGCCAGCAGGAGAGACACGCCGCTGGTAATCCGATTGACATACGACAATTTTTGCTTGATGGTTCGAGTTTTCATGGTTATCCCCAATCTCATTCCTGAATGACCCGCAGCGCCAGCTTCAATACGGCGGTGTCGATTTTAATCTGCTCTTCCTTTGCGCGTTTCAGATTGATTTCGAAACGGACTTTATTCCCTTCCATGAGAAAATTGATTATTCCGCCCGATTCCAGAAACCGGTCCTGCTCGCTGATGGTCAGCACGTTTTTGCCCTGAACCGTTTTCAGAATGTCCGACACCCGGGATATTTCGGACCGGCAGACAAACAGCACATGTCCGTTTTGCAGGGATTGCCGGGTGGAATCGGAAGCATCGTATTCGGCAATATCCTTCCGCATGATGGGACGATCGCCGATTTTCTTGTCCAGAATTCGACTCCAGGCGTCTCCAAAAGGACTCGTACCGAGGACGACAATCTGTATGGGACTGTCCGATCCGGAATGTTTGGAATCGGGCCACTGCGAATACTTGAGAAAATTATAAATCGTTGCCGCTTTGACTTCGTATTCGCTGAACTGGGCGCCGCCCATCAGACCCAGCAGCCCCAGGATAAAAAGTGCATACCCGACGCATCGGCCGGTTTTTCGCCTGAACAACGCTGTTCCGGGCGGGATCCAAGCACTTTTTCGGAACGTATTCTTCATGGTCCGATATTCCATCTCACCAGGCGATTTAAAATTGCATCTGCATTCGTACAAAAAATGTTCGTCCGGGGTATTCCAGCGCGGTGATTTCGCCAAACGCCAAAATGGGATCGTGGGACGTTTCCAGCAGGTCACTTACGCCGACCATCAGTTCGCCATGGCCGTCGGCGAATGATTTGGCCAGCGTCAGGTCCAGCCGATGGGCGCTGGGTGCACAGACTCGGCCGGCCAGGGGGTCGCCCATCGCAAACGTGCTGTATTTGTAATTAAGGTTCAACGTCCAGTGATGGGGTAAAACCAATCGACCGGTCAGGCCGGTTTTATGCCTCGCCGGCTCGAAGGACCGGATGCTTTGATTCCGGTGTTCCTTTTCCAGCTCTTCATAGGAATACCAGACGGAGAATTTTCCGACGCCGGCGTTTTCGAGAGCCAACTCCGTATCAACCCCGTAGATGGAGGCTTCCCCCAGATTATCCGGGATATAGACCAGGGCTGGATTTCCTTTCACGGCAGTCGGGGGCAGATAGGAAATCAGATTATCGAACTGCTGCCGGTATCCGTCCACCCGGCAGGTGAATCCCGGGGCGATCTGGCCGTAGTAGCCGGTTTCGAAGGCAATGGTTTGCTCATCCTTCAGATCGTGTTCCGCCGGTCGCAGGTTAAACGCATAAAAGGAGGGAGGAATCAACATGCGGCTGGTCGAGAGATCGCGGAGTGTGGCAAACGGCGTGCGGAACGCCTTGGCCCAGCTGAAACGAAGTATATGATGTTCCTTCTCGTCCATTGCATACAACAGCCCCATGCGAGCCGCCCAGCCTTTTTCCGTTTCCGAATACCAGTTTCCGCGAATCTGGCTTTCGAGGGTGAAGCGGTCGGCCAGTTTCCAGCGGTCAATGGCAAACGCGCCGGCGGTATATTCATCTTCCGGAGAGGTCAGAATATCCATCTGCTGCGCTTCCAGGTCGAATGTGTTGTAGCGCGTCCAGCGGAAATTGCCTCCCGCGGAGACCTCATGCGCATCGGTCAGTTTGAAATTGTACTGTCCGTCGAGCGAGTTTTCGCCCGCGTAATACTTCAACAGGGAAGGCTGATTGGCTTTGTAGAAATTGCCGAACCACTGAATATATCCGGTATCTTCGTTGTCCCCGGTGAAATCCAATCGATTAAAGAATCGGCCGGTGTTTTGCCAGGCGTCTTCTCGGGGGAAATAGCCGCCAAATTCAAAATCGCCCATATCCAGATGATTCCACGCTGCGCCATAGGTGGATTTAACCTGATCGGAAATTGTCCAGGTCAGGACATTATCCGTCCGCCAGGTGCGGCTGAAATCGCGGGCATTCCAGCTATTCACGCCCAGCAGCGTCCCCGCACCGGCGCTCTGCGCTTCGAAGTCCCCATATCCGGCGGCTTCCGAATCCACAGTATCTTCATATCCCACCGAAGTTTTCCAGCTCAGATTTCCCTTTTTTTCCGCCCAGCGAATATGCGAATAACTGTCGCCAAAATGCGTCGCGGTCGAAGAGGCAAACCATCCCAGGCATTTTTCCGGCTCTTTGGTGATGATATTGATCATTCCCGTAAACGCGTTGGCGCCCCATGCCGCGCCTCCGGGTCCCCGCACAATTTCAATCCGCTCAATATCTTCCGTCAATATGGGAAAGCTGAACCATTCCGGCCCTCCGAACAGGGGATGGTCCGCCACGCGACCGTCAATCAGGATCTGCGTGCGGTCCGAAAACATGTCATGAAAGCCGTGAATTCCCAGCGCATATCGGTTGCGGTCGAGCTGCACCATATCCACGCCCGGAGCAAACTGCATGATTTCGGGCAGACGCGTCAGACCGCTGTAGTGAATGTCTTCCGCCGTAATGATGCTGACCGGCACGGCCAGCCTGTTTCTCGGCTGCGCCTGACGGGACGCCGACACCACGACTTCCACGTTTATCAGGTCCTCCAGGGACATCTCGGTCAAATCCTTTTTTGTTTTTTCCGGTTCGCCGGAATTCTTTTCTTCCGTCTGTACCGCGGGACGTTCCTCCGCGGCGGCGGGTGTGGAAACCCCGCCGGCTAAAATCCAACACAAGGCCATAAGAACAGGTGCATACATCCGGTATCGCAAACCCATAACCCGAATCCTCCAATCATTCGGTTTGTATAGACATTGTTTTCAGAATCTGTTGTCCTGTCAGGCAGGACCATCTTCCATTCACAACATCCACAGATGAAAACCATCCTTTTGAACCTATCGCCTTGATAATTCTTTGACTTAAGAGAATCCAAAGGTCGAACGGCAAAAGAAGGGCTTTGGAATCCGTCTCCACTTTATCGGACGGGGAGGAAAGGGACGCCGCCTGCGGCAATACTGAAAATAAACCTCACCGTGATTCCCTTTTTCCAATCCAAGTCATCAAACCGGGACGGCGGGGAGATTTCCGCCATGCCGCCGGGACAAATTATTATCCGGACGCTGAAGGGACCTGACGGGATATCTTGTTGATATGTTCACAGCCGGATTTCTGAAGGGCCAGCATCCGCCCGGTGATTTCCCGAGGCGAGCTAGTCTGGCCCTGCCGAATCCGGCGGATGTCAACCTTCCGGAAGAACACACAGGCTATTTTTCAAAATCGCACCAGCGGATGCCTGCCCTCCGGCCCGATTACTTGCTAATCGGGATCAACACGATGTTGCGGTATTCCATGGGAGCGCCTTCGGACTGAATCGCGATTTTTCCGGGCGTGAGGTCACACTCCCACGCGGAATTCTGCAGCAGGCCGTTGAGGAAGATCGAAAGATTTCCTTTGTCCAGCACGATTTCGTATTCATTCCACTGGCCCAGCGGTTTTTCCGCATCGTCCAGAAACTTGCGGATTTTCCGGTCTTTCCTCCGATCAGGATCGGACTGAACCGGAAATTGATCGATAACAAAGATATCGCCGACGGATCCGAACATGAGCTGGGCTTCCACGCACCGGGGCCAGACTTTGTCCGGTCCCGTAATCCGCATCAGCACGCCGCTGTTGCCCTTCTCCAGATGCCGAAACTGCATCCGCAGCACATAGCTGGTGAAATCCTCGGCCGTCTTGATATAGCCGTTGGGCTTTCCCGCATTGGCCAGCACGCCGTCTTTGACGCTCCAGGCCGGACGGACGTCCTCCGAAGAGAACTCCCAGCCTTGCAGGTCCTTTCCGCTGAAGAGCCTTCGCGCCGGTCCGTAGGCGTTGGACAGGTGTTTCACATAGATATCCTTGAATTCCACGACCATCGGATCGCCCTTGTGCATCTGCAGGGCAATGGTCCCCCGCTTGTGGCATTTGGCATAGTCTTTCCCGTTATCAATCAGCTCGATGGTCTGCACCCCGTTGACGTAATGAACAATATGGTTGCCCCGTGCGACAATGGTATAATCGTTCCAGTCGGCTTCTTTGTAAATCGTTTTGTAGATTTCCGGATCGAGAACGGAGCCGACCACCTCTTTTTGCCCCTCGGGATTTACCTCCACAAACTGCATGGGGTCCGCGAGCCTGGCCCGGAGTCCTTCATCATACAGAAACCCGATGCTGTCGGGGCAATTGCACACCTCGGCCTGATATCCGCTGACACTCCACAATCCCTGATCGTAGCTGCGGTACTGCACGCCGGAATTTCCGCCGCCAGGAATCCGGAACTTCAGCTTGAGAATAAAATTCCGGACCGCTCCGGCCCGCCAGATGCAGAATGTATTCTCGTCAATCGGATTTTGTTCGGTTGTCTGGCCATGAATCACGCCTTTTTGCACCGACCAGAGCCGGGGGTCGCCGTCCCAGCCGGTCAAGTCCTTGCCGTTGAACAGGCTGATATATCCCTGTTCATCGCCCGTATTGGAAAAGGTGCTGTTGTTCAGGCCTTCCGTTCGCTTGGGATCCGGGCCGATTTCTCTGATATATAGATTCCGAAACTGGGCTTTGGCCTTGTCAAATCCTTTTCCTCCGGGATGAATCTGCAGGCAGATCGTTCCTTCCGTCGGAATGCCCTTTGTGGATGCCACGGTATGCTGAAAATCGGTAATCAGAGCGCCGTTGAGCCATACCCGGATTCGAGCTGGCTCCCCCTGGCAGACAATGCGCATGGTGTTCCAGGCCTCCTTCTTGAAATACCGGATTCCATCGGGATTCCAGAAGACATTATCCTGCGTCCAGGGGCAGTAGATTTTCCCAATATTGCCTTCGGGCCGGTAATCCAGCGTAACCTGATGGCTTTTGGCATCCGGACCCACGCGAAGGAAAATCCCGCTGTCGAAGGGCCATTCAATCTGCGTTTCCAGAAGGAGCTCAAAATCCTTATAGGTTTTTTCGGTCCTTAAAAAACCGCCCGAACCGGGAGGATCCTGCACACCGACAATCGCGCCTTCTTCTACGAACCATTTCCCCCCCTTTTCCTGCTCATGAACTTTCCACCCCGAAAGGTCTTTTCCGTTGAACAGCGATTCAAATCCCTCGGGACAGCCTTCCTGCCCGAACAGCCCAATCGGGCCAAACCAGCACAGGCAAATCATGACAAGAAGAGAAAGCAGGATTCCAGACGGGAGTTTTCGGGTTTCCATCGCAACGTCTCCTGGGATTAAAAGGATTATCATTTGTTCTGTTTATTCAATACCAAACCAAGACGGATTGCAAATAAAATTCCCGGAATTGTCCGGTTCGCGTTATCGGGCATCGCGGCGGCGAAAAAAGGTGTGCACCGGGCACACCTTTCAGGGTTCATCAAACAGAAAACGAAACGCAGGCTATTTCGCCGCGTTTTCCTTCCAGAGCTTTTGCCCTTCGGGAGACAGCATTTTCTGGCATTTGTTCAGGACTGCTTCCATCGCCGCCGCCGCTTCCTGCTTCAATTCATTGTCCTTGAGATATTCATCGATCATCTGCACCGCCGTAAAGGAATTCAGCTTCGACAATCCCGAAAGAACGGTTCGGCGAACCTGCACATTGGCGGAAAACGACATGGCTTCCCGGAACAGGGCGACTTTCGCATCGGCGTTCAGATCGTCCCGCATCAGAATCATGTCCAGATAGCCCAGCGTGGCGATCATCCGGAACGGTTCGGGCTGCCAAGTGGTCGTCGCGATGGTCTTCAAATCCTCCATCGGCGCGGGAGTCTCCCAGGCCGCCATCGCCTTGATCGCTGCCCGTTTCACATCCGGATCGTTATCCTTCGCATAGCCACGGATCATCTCCAGCGATGAATCATCCGTTCTGCATTCCGGAATAATTCCCAGAATCGCAGCCCGATAGTCCCTGTTGTCGTACTTGGCCATTGCGGCGGCCAAGGCGTCGCTTCGCGATTTTTCCTCCTTGATTTGCTTGATTATATTCCGCACGGCATAGGCGGCTTCCGTCCGCACCGTCGGATCCTTTACCTCGTGCAGGAGTTCCAGCACGCGGGTCAGATGTTCAGGAGCGGCAATTTCCTTCAGTGTCCGGAAGGTTTCCATACGAATTTTCTGCGGGGCGTCGCCGGGCAGGGCCATCACCGGTTCCACGGCGGACGGGATCACGCGGTTTTTCACCGCCAGCAGCAGTTCTATCAGCAGCGCCGGTTCCGCGCCGGGGATGTGGGATACGATAATCTGGTCCACATTGGCCGAATAGAGGCTGTACAAGCTCTGCCTTGCCGCCGCCTGCTCGGCTCCTTTGGCGCTGGCCGCGGTCTGGGCGAGGAGCATCACCGCCGAATCGTCCTTGAGATTCGCCAGCGTTTCCAGCGCGGCGATGCGGACCTCCGCCTGATCGCTCTGCACCGCCTGCTTGACCTCGTCGGTTACCGAGGCATCGCCCACGCGACTGAGGGCCTGGAGAAGCTGCACTTGTCCCAGCGGGGAAAGATTTTTCCGCTGGGCCGCAATCTCCTTCAGATGATCCACCGTTTTCATTTCCCCCAGCATCCCCACGGCAACCGCCAGGGTATCCGGATCATTCTGCTGGAGCACCTCCAGAATCGCCGCACCGGGGGTTTGGCTGATCGCCAGAAGTCCCCGCGTCGCCCCGGCGCGAATGATCCATGGATTGGTCGGCGCATTCAACTGCGTATAGACGCGTTTGGCCGGTTCGTTCTGCCCCTGCGATTTCAATTGATCGGCGCAGGCCAGCATCGCTTGGAGGATTTCGGTTTTTTTCGCTTCCTCGGACGCCTTGGGCCATTGCTGTTCCAGAATCGCCAGGACTTCCGGGCCGCTGATTTTCGCCAGCGCCGCGACGGCCGCCGAAGAGGCTTCCGCATCCCCGCCGCCGATCCACTCGGCCAGCATTGCGACGCTGCCCGCGTCCCGTCTCTGCCCCAGCGTGTTGATCATCCCGATCCGGACTTTCCCCTCCGTCTGTTTCATCGCATTCCGCAGCGCGGCATTGACCTTTTCGCCGGGAATGGATTCCATCGCGTAGCGGGCCATATCGGACATCTCCGGATCGAGCAGCATGGGGGCGAAGACATCCGCGCATTTCTCGCTTCCCACAATTCGAAGCTGACGGCAGATGAATCCCTTGGCGGTATTGGTGGCGCTGCCCTGCAGGAACCGGATGAAATGCTCTTCCAGTTTCCCGCGAGTCGGCTCATCGCGGCTGCCGTTGCGTACCGACAGCTCGATCCCATTGTACGGCCGGGGCGACTGCCCGTATTCATACGCAGCAAATGCCGCCAGATTCGTTTCGAAACTTTTCCAATCGACAAACAGCGATTTGGTTTCCGCCGGCAAGTCGCCCAGGGCAAACTGGATGCCCGCCAGATAATGCTCCATCACCTTGGGGTTCGTGAAGACTTCGAAATTATGCCCCAGCGAACAATAGAACACCCGTCCCTTGCCGTATTCTTTCACCCAGCTCACCGGCGCATCCAGAATCGCCGGCCCGAATTCTTTGGGCGTCTGATTCACCGGATCTTCGAGGTCCAGGCTCAGCAGCACCCGCATTTCCGCGCGGGAATAGGGCGTGACGATATAATAAATCTCATCGGAAAGGGAGAATTTTCCCTCGGTAAACGGCTTGCACAACGGATGGGCGGGATCATCCCCCTGAAACGCCCAGGTCCCTTTGCTGCGCCAGGGATGGCTGTCGAACAAGCCCCCCAGCATCGCCGCGCCTTCGGGCCAGTCGTAGAAATTGTCCGTGGCGGCATGAATTCCGATCAGCCCTTTGCCGCTTTTGACAAACTCCAGCAGGCCTTGACGCCACTGGGGATTGTCGATCTTCAGCCGCGTGGAATTGTTCAGCAGCACCGCGTCATACCGGGCGAGGCTCACCGGGAGAAAGGCGTTCAAATCGTCCGTGAACGTCGGCTCGAAGGCGCCGGTTTTTTTGCCCATGCATTCCAGGGCCTTGTTCACCATCAGCACTGATTCATGAACAAATCCGTCGCAGCGATACATGACCAGCAGCTTGCGGGACTGTTTCACGGGAGCGGCGGGCTTTGAGGGCGATGCCGCCTCGATCGCCGATATCTGCTCGGTCGTCGGGGCCTTATACTCCACTGCCCCAAGAGGCATCCCGAACACGGCAATCAGGTTCAGCACCCACAGAAAATTCCGTTTTTTCATAACACGTCCTTTCGATCTAAATATCTCCGTAATTTTATCCATTTGGAACTATTTGGCACGTTATTTTTTGCATTTTTTACAGGGTCCAGGGGCTCCGCATCGGGCGGCTCCGTAGCCGGTTTGCCTCCGCATCGCCGGCAAACTCCTCCTTCACCGGGTCCCACCGCAGCGACCGGCCCAGCTGATATGCGATATTTCCCAGATGGCACACTGTCACCGAACGACAGCCGATCTCCACATCACAGATCGGCCGGCTGCGGTTCTGGACCGCTTTGAGGAAGTCTGCATAATGATCGCGACTGTCATAAAGCCGGATATCATTGGGGCCCAGTT
>CAZOTP010000056.1:0-14445 GCA_964582655.1 uncultured Pirellulales bacterium
GAAATGGCCATCAGGGGGGGCATTTTTTCTGCCAGAGCCTGCCGATCGCCGACGGTTTGAAAGTGACGGTCCAGAATATGCCGCACCTGGGCCTGGGCTAGTTCGAGCTTTCCCTGTTCCACCAGTTTGTCCATCCATCGGTAGGGTACAAACAGGGCGGATCCGATAATCAGAAGGACCGCCAGGGCAAAGCCCAGTCGGCATTTATTCGCCAGCGATAATTTCAAACGTATCCGAATCGGCATACATTCCCATAGGCCGTCTTGCAGGTATTGGCTTTGAATTCTGTCGTAGGGACGGTATCTTGAAGGGCAGTATACCCGAAATTCGGCGGATGTCTTGTAAAAAGCAAACCTGTTTTGGCCGATGACTCAAGAGGTATTGACAGAAGTATTGAAATTTGTTATAGTTATAGCTTAGATGCAAGATTTCGGCAGGCTGTTTTTTACGGATGTTTGTCCCATGTCCAAATCCGAAGAAATAATTTCGATCGTGATACCGATCCTCAATGAGCGGGAAAACGTTCGGGAACTGGTCCATGGCATCCAAACGGTCATGGTTGCCACGGGCGAGCGATTTGAAATCATTTTGGTTGATGACGGCAGTACGGATGGAACGGTGGAGGAGCTGGCCAAACTGCAAACCGAAACAAAATCGATGCGCGTGATTCAGCTCCGGCGGAATTTTGGCCAGACCGCCGCGATGGCTGCGGGATTCGATCATGCCCGGGGCACCATTATTGTTCCGATGGATGGCGATCTGCAAAACGATCCGGCGGATATTCCCCGGCTGGTCGCCAAGATTCGGGAAGGGTATGATGTTGTCAGCGGGTGGCGTCGGGACCGGCAGGACAAGCTGTTCACCCGAAAAGTGCCTTCGTGGGCCGCCAACCGATTGATCGGATTTCTGACAGGCGTGAAACTGCACGATTACGGCTGCAGTTTGAAGGCGTATCATCGGGACATTATTAATCAGATTCATTTGTATGGCGAGATGCACCGGTTTATCCCGGCGATTGCGAGCTGGTCGGGGGCCAGGGTCGCGGAACTGGAAGTCAATCACAGGCCCCGCACGCGGGGACGTTCGAAATACGGATTGAACCGTATTTTCAAGGTCCTGCTGGACCTGATGACCGTGAAATTTCTGGGAGATTTCAGCACGAAGCCTCTGCACATCTTCGGGGGAATCGGATTTTTTTGTGTGTTTCTGGCGATGGTGAGCGGATGCCTTGTATTGTATCAGAAATATGTTTCCCCCCTGCATCTGGCGATGAATCGAAATCCGCTTTTGATTTTAACCACCCTGCTGATTATCATGAGCGTTCAGTTTTTTCTGATGGGTTTGCTTGCTGAAATGCTCGCCCGCACCTATCATGAATCCCAGAAAAAACCGGTCTATGTGATACGACGGATTCTGCCCCCGCCGGGGGGCGATGCGGAATCCGATAGCCGCTGAGGAATCGCATGGCAGAGCCGGCGAACAAAGCAAAACAGCTCGTCGCGGATTCACCGGTCTTGCAAAACAGCAAATGGATGATACACCGGGGAATCTGGATCGCGATAGCGCTGGCCTCCATTCCGTTTCTTTATGGGAAGGTCCTCGAGTTCCGGTTTGACGGTCCCTTTGACGGGGCCCGGGCCGTATATGACGCGCAGATGATATTGCATGGGGGAAAGCTTCGGCAGGATTATGTTCCCACGGCCGGGCCGGCGATGCTGCTGATCAATGTGCTGGGTGTGGGATTCTTCGGCTATTCGGAGCTGGGCCCGGAACTGTTTCAGTTTCTGTTTCAGGCCACCGCTCTGGGGCTGATGTTTTTCACTTTGCGAAAGGTGTACGGATTGATTCCCGCCGCGGCCGGGCTGTTCCTGGCGGCGTTTTTTCTCAGCGCTCCTCCCTATTGCAAATACGGAAATGTCAAAGAACAGTTTATGATCGCCTGCATGGTGATCAGCGCCTGTGGAATGATGCGATATCACCTTGGCGAAGGCTGGCGGTGGATGCTCCTGGCCGGCGCTTTCGGCGTCAATACCTATTTTTTCAAGCCCACCGGCGTTTCGGTGATTCTAGCGATGCTCGTGTTTGTCCTGATCCAGCGAATCCGGAACCGGAGAAGCTGGCGCCAATTCGCCGGCGACATCACGGGCCTGCTGGCCGGCGGCGGGATGGGCCTGGCCCCGCTGCTGTTTTTTTACGCCTGGCAGGGGGAGTTTATCTACTTTCTGAATAAAATTCCCCTGTTGAACGATGTGTTGGGATTTTTCATGGAGGGCGTCCACCGGAGAACCTCCGAAATCGTCGGAGGCGGGGCCTATATTCAGGGCAGCCAGGAGGTTTCGGATTTCCAAAGCCAGTTCCAGGAAGTGATGATCCGTTATCACGATTTTCTGATTCCGATCGGATGCTCGTTGTTTGTAGTTTTCGGTTCGATCGGGAGAATGGTTCGAAGAAGGCTGAGGGCCGGGGACGCCGCCGGGGCCCCAGGCGGAAAGCCGGCGGAAAACGGCAATCACGAAGAGTTCACCCTGTTTTTCCTGGTCTGGTGGCTGCTGGATATGGGATTTGTCTGGATTTCCCCGCGGAGCTATGTGGAGTATTATCTTCCCCTGAACAGTTCCGCCGCGATGCTCTCCGCCGTCGCGATGAGCCGATGCCGAAAACATATTCTCGGATACATCGGCCTGATGGGCTGCTGGGCGTTTTCGCAATGGATATTAATCGGACTTTCCTGGATCCCTGATTTTCCGTATCTGACCTGGCAGTGCCGATGGGAGAAGGGATACGGCGTATTTTTCCTGCTCCATGCTCTTCCCCTGGCCGGGGCGTTTCTTCTCTATTGGGGGATGCGTTCTCCCCGTCTTCTGGGCATTCGCCGGGTCCTCATCCTCCTTCTTTTCGGAGGGATGTTCCTCTGGTGGATCGCTCCGCATGGAATCCAATTTTACAAGCGAACGATGCTCCTGCGGGAGATGTACGCCGATGGAAAGCAGGCTCCCTGGCAGAGTGTGGGGCAGTATATCCGGGACCATTCCGGACCGGAGGACCGGATTTACGTCTGGGGATGGTACGCCGGAATCTACATGGCTTCGCAGCGGCTGAGTCCCGTTCGCATGTCCTGTTATGGGGATATGCACGCGGAGCCTCCCAATGTGGTGGCCGGCCGCATACGGGAATTTCTCCTGGAGATGGAAGCGGCACCGCCGGAATTTATTGTGGATACCCAGGCCGCGCATTATCCGATTCGGGCGCATCCGATATTCGATTTATGGCCAAGATGGGATAATGCGCATAAAGCCCGGCTGAGCCTCCGATACAGCCCGTATGAGCCTCTGGATGAGGATCTCTGGATGAGCTATCCGGAGATGGAGAAATACGGTTCGAAATTATTTCTGGATGTGGAAAATTACACCTATGCCCTGCTGGAACATCCGGAACGGCCGGGGGGGCCCATGGACCCCCGCCGTGCGCGGGAGCTGGCCGTCGAGGAGCGGAAACGCCATGAAGCGATGCAGCCGCTGCGGGAGTATGTGATGAAGCATTATGAGTTTGTGCCCGGACCGTTTTTGCCTCATTTTGTGTATCGAAGGATATCCGATACGAAAGGCGGCAGGCGGTGAAACCGGATTCATTTGCATCGCGGCAGAGGAATGATTCCTCCTGGGAGCGAATGCTTCTGAAAGGAAGAGAGTCTCTCAGCAATATCGAGGTGAACAAGGCGTTTGTCCAAAAGGCGGCGATTTTAAAGCCGGAGGATTCGATTCTGGAAGTCGGCTGCGGAACGGGCCTGTTTTTGCAATATCTGTATGAGCAGGGATATCGAAACGTGATCGGAACAGATATCTCGGAAACAGCGATTGCCTTTGGAAAATCAAAATATCCGTGGCTGAATCTTCACGTGCAGCCGGCGGAAAAAACGACTTTTCCCGATGCCTCCTTCCAGGGGGTGCTGAGTTTCGATGTGCTGGAGCATCTTTGGAACGTGGATGACCACCTGGAAGAAATCCGGCGAGTGATGATTCCGGGAGGCTATTATCTCTTTCAAACACCGAATAAGTATTCGAACGCGATCTATGAAACGATGCGTAACCGTTCGCTGGCCTGGAAGCAGTATCATCCCTCTCTGCACAGTCCGCGGGAATTGCGGCGGCGGCTGCAGCGGCATGGCTTTGTTGTGCAATTTGTGAAGATGGATGTGAGGAATGATTTTCTGCGCAAGAAATTGCAGGAATCCCCCTGGGTTCTTCGCCTGTTTTCCGAGGTTCCCTTCCAGCGTTTCCCCTTGTGTCTCCAGACGAATTTATATGTTATTGCCCGAAAGCCCAGCCAGCAGAGCGGGGCGGTTTGACCCGAATGCATGAAGATTCTGACATTAAATTATGAATTTCCTCCGGTCGGCGGCGGCGGCGGCCGCGTGTGCCAGGAATTATGCCGGGAACTGGTTCGGCAGGGACACTCCGTCGATGTGATTACCATGCACTATGGCGATCTGCCCCGGCAGGAGATACGCGACGGCATCCGCATCTATCGAACCCCCGCGTTGCGAAAACACCTCCATATTGGCCGAACCCATGAAATGGCCAGTTATATCCTCGGGGCGCTGGGAACCTGCCGTTCTCTGCTCCGCCGGGAGGGGTATGATCTGGTTCATTGTCATTTTCTGATTCCCACCGGGGTGTTGGCGGCGATTCTATGCCCTCCCGCGCATATTCCGTATGTGATCACCGCGCATGGCAGCGATGTGCCGGGCCACAATCCCCAGCGGTTTACGATTCTGCATCGGTTTACCGGTCCCCTGCTTCGATGGATTGTCGGCCGTGCCGGCGCCGTCATCAGTCCTTCCGATTTTTTGCGGAATCAGATGAAGCAGACTCTCAAAAATGTTCCCATTGAGCGGATTCCCAATGGATTGGATCTGAAATCGAACCCAAGACCGGGAAATGTTCGTAAAACGAATCGAATTCTTTCCACAGGGCGTCTGATGGAAAAAAAGGGATTTCAAACGCTGATTCGGGCCGTGCACGATCACCCGCTTCCGTTTGAAGTGCATATTGCCGGGGACGGAGACTATCGGACTGTGCTGGAAAAACTGGCGGAAGGGTCGAAAACCCCCGTTCATTTTCACGGGTGGCTGGATCGGGGAAGCGATTTCTACAGGGAATTGTATGCCGGTTCGGCCATTTATTTTTTAGGGTCATGCATTGAAAACGCCAGCATTTCACTTCTGGAAGGCATGGCCGCACAATGCGCGGTGATCGCAGCGAATGCCGCCGGCTCTCCGGAAACCGTGGGGGATGCGGGTTTTTTGATTGCGTATGAGGATGCCGATGCGCTGCGCGATATTTTGATTCGGCTGGCGGAAGATCCCGGTCTCTGCCGGGACTATGGCCAAAAGGCATATCAGCGGGTATCCGAAATGTTTTCCTGGGAATGCATCGCCCGGCAGTATGGGAACGTATTTGAGCGGGTGTGTGCCTCGCGGCGGAGAAAAACCGAATGACGGCACCCGTCAATCCAATGCGAATCTGCTGCATCGCGCCCAAGGCGTATCCGCTGTTTAATCCCTCTGTTTCCACGGTGTTTGGCGGCGCGGAACTGGATTTGTACCTGCTGGCGACGGAGCTCGCCCGCGATTCGGATTTTGCCGTTAGTTTTATCACGGCCGATTACGGGCAGCCGCCGGAGGAATGGCGCCAGGGCGTGCGGATTCTGAAAAGTTTGACATTTCGGGAATCGTCGGCGCGTGGGGCGTGGAAACTCTGGCAAGCCATGAAGCGGGCCGATGCCGATCTATACCTCCAGGAAGCGGTTTCGGCGGGAACGCTTTTAACCGCCTGGTTTTGTCAGCGTCATCATCGGGCCTTTGTCTATCGAACAGCCAGCCAGAGAGAATGCAATGGGGACTACCGGCGGGATCATCCCCTGCTGGGGCGCGGATTTCGATGGGCACTGCGCAAGGCGGCAGCAGTCGTCGTGCAGAATGAGACCGATCGGACGAATCTGGAGCGGACAACGGGAATTGCATCGCGGGTGATTCGAAACGGCCAGCCGATGCCGCCGCTGCCATCCGAATCGAGAGAGTATGTCTTGTGGATGGGCCGCAGCGATCCGGTGAAACGGCCGGAACTGTTTTTGCGGCTGGCCGAGAGCTTCCCGGCGGAACGGTTTGTCATGGTCTGTTCCCGTGCAACAGGAGATAATCAATATGAAGCCTTGGCGCAGCGGGCCGCCGGCCTGTCCAATCTGGAATTTTGCCGCGGGGTGCCGTATTCCGATTCCGCCCGATATTTTTCCCGGGCGAAATGCCTGGTCAACACCAGCGATTCGGAGGGATTTCCCAATGCGTTCGTCCAGGCCGGAATGTCAGGGACTCCGATTCTCTCTCTGGGTGTGGATCCGGACGGCATTCTGGGAATAGATCGATGCGGGGTTTGCGGCGGAGGGGACTGGACGCGGTTTGTGGAGGGATTCCAAAGGCTTCTTGACCCGGATCAGCGGAAGCAGTACGGCGCCAGGGCGCGATCCTATGTGGAACACCATCATGATTTATCCGTGATTGTGCCGAAGTATAAAGCGATGTTTCGTGAATTGCGTGCTTCGGTTCCATGCAATTTCTGAGGATGACGGCTCGTGACGGAACAAAACGAAAATGCGATGCCGGATCGAACGAAGGTTTCTCCTGTCCGCGTGTGTTTGATCTCGATGCGGGCGTATCCGCTGTTTAATCCGTCCTGCCCTTGCATTTTCGGCGGGGCGGAAGTGGATCAATATCTGATCGCGACGGAGCTGGCCAAAGACAAGGCGTTTCAGGTGAGCATGATCGTGGGGGATTACGGGCAGCCCGCCGTCGAGGAGCGGGAGAACGTGACCCTGATCCGAAGCCTGGATGTCTCGAAGAATTTGATTCTGTACGGCCGAAAAATCTGGCGAGCGATGCAGCGGGCGGATTCTGGGGTGTACCTGTGCAAGGGGCTTTCGCTGGGAACATTTCTCTATGCGTTATTTTGCGCAAGAAACCGCAGGGCGTTTGTGTTTCGCGCCGCCAATTCCGGGGAATGCGACGGGAGTTATATCCGGCAGCATTCGCTGCGGGGGCGGGCGGTTCTCTGGGCCCTTCGTCAGGCAAAGGCGAGGCTGGTTCAAAATCTTGCAGACCAGGAAAATTTGTGGAAAACCACGGGGCTGGATTCGCTGGTGATCCGAAACGGGATGCGAATCCCCGCAGAGGCTTCCATGCCCCGGGATACGGTGCTGTGGGTAGGCCGCAACGATTCGGTCAAGGGGCCGCATCGGTTCCTGGAACTGGCCCGGCAATTCCCCGCCCAGCCGTTTACCATGATTTGCCAGAAATCCCCGCAAGGGATGTCGTATGAGTCGCTCGCCGCGGAAGCCGGAAGGCTGTCCAATGTGACCTTTTTGCCCCGCGTTCCGTATTCACAGATGGATTCTTATTTTCAGCGAGCGAAGATTGTTGTAAATACCTCGGAAAGCGAAGGATTCCCCAATGCGATGATTCAGGCCTGCCAGCACGGAGCGGCGATTGTATCCTGGAAAGTCAACCCCGACGGATTTCTCGACCAGTATCGCTGCGGGGTTTGTGCAGGCGGTGATTGGAAGCGTTTCTGCGATTTGTTTGCGGCGATTCTGGAACCGGGAGTTGCCGAATCCCATGGCCTGCGCGGACTCCGATACGCGCGGGAATTCCATGATTTGTCGCGCATCATCGAGCGGTATAAGGAGCTTTTCCTTCGGCTGGCGAGGGAAGCCCAAGCGGCGACAAACCCATGAGAGGATCAGGAAGCCTGGGGAGGCCTGGTTTTGACGGGAGGCGGAGTGACCCGCCGGCGAAGACCCAGCCGGCGAATGACAAAAGAAATTCCGTGAAATACTTTCGCGGTCAGCGACGGAAACGCCGTCAGCGTAAAGAGAGCGAATCTCTGGAATCGGGAAAAAAGCGGCTCGTATCGGCGCACCAGGGAACGAATGTCAGATCCGCGATGTTCAAACAGCATGCTCCGGATATACAGCATCAGCTTTTTGGAAGCCGCCGGACGAAACGCCTCCATCCGGTGATACTGCCCGGCAAGAACCAGATGCCTGTCCAGCAGATGGGTAAAAACCGTCAAATTTCGGGGTTTTCGGGTCAGGCTTTGATGCATATCGACCGAATACACCGCCAGCGGCGCCGGGGAATATCCGATGGCGGGGAACCGATACGCGATTTTCCACCACAGGTCGGTATCTTCCTCTCCATGCCGCAGGGATTCGTCGAAAAACCCTGCCTCCGAAAACACCTCTTTTCGAATGAGCATCGTCCCTGTCCAGAGATGAATCCCTTTTGCCGCTGCGTCGAAAAAATCAGAGAACAGGCATGCGTCGCGCAGCATGGCCCGGACTGTTTCAGGCCGAATATCCGGTGCCATGCGGCTGCCTTGCGTTTCCCGGCAATAAAAGTTTGAGCTGAGCCAGGCCAGCTCCGGATGGCTTCGCAGGATTTGCCGCTGAATATCTAACTTCTCCGGCAGCCATTCATCATCGGCGTCGAGGAATGCAATCCATGCACCCTGTGCCGCGCGGATTCCCGTATTCCGCGCTGCGCCGGCCCCGGCATTGGTTTGAACGATATATCGCACCGCATTTCCAAAGCCCTCTACAGCCTCCCGGGTGCCGTCTGATGAACCATCGTCCACAACGAGGATTTCCAGAGGCGGGCGAGTTTGCTCCAGAACGCTTTGAAGAGCTTTGCGAATGGTCTTTTCCGCATTGTAGGCGGGAATGACCACACTGATGGTTTGGAACGCGGGATTATCGGTGTTCATGGGAGGAGTCATATTCGCTGGGGGATAATGTTGGCGGACGGATTCCGAGCCGTACAAGCCAGGAGTTGAAATACAAGCGGACCGGAGGGCCGACACGCTGTTTCAGGCCATGCCAGTACGGCAGCAGCGGGCTAATCGCCAGTTCACGCCGGCATTGCGCATATTCGGGCTGAAACGCCCGGCAGCCGGGAAACTGCCCCAGCAAATCGAGAGCCTGGGATTTTCTGCCGTGCCTTGCCCAGTGACGGATGGTTTTAAGGGCGTAATAGTCCAGTACCCCCCGCATCAGAGACTTCTTTTCCGCAGGGCAGGAGGATAAAACCAGATCGGGATTCTGCAAGAATGGCGGAAGTGGATGCGGTGTTTCCGGTTTGCACAGGTCGGAATCCCCGATATGGTAGCAGGCGCCGATTGGCCCGATGATTTGAAATCGCTCGTTGAACAGAATGCGGAGAAAAAACGGAGTGTCTTCGCCATAGAGGCATCCGGGCTTGTCATAAAAGCCGCCGTATCGTTTCACAACGGATAGACGAACGGCGGAATTCCAGCAGGAAAAAAAGGGCGTCAGCAGCGCCGCCCAGCGGGGATCTTCGCTCCCCGTCAGGGAATACACGCCTTCGCAAATCCGATTCCGGACGTAAAAGGCGTCGATGTTGCGAATCTGTGGAATTTCCCGATAACGGGTGCCGATCAGTCCGACATCCTTTGTTTCAAAGGCATCGCGGACATTTTGCAGATACCAGGGATACCATTCATCGTCGCTGTCGAGAAACGCGACGTATTCGCTGTCCGCACGGGCCAGGCCTGTATTTCGCGCGTTTCCCGGCCCCTGGTTGTCCTGGTGAATCAGTTCGATGCGGGAATCGGAAATCTGTCTCACCAAATCCGGGCTGTTGTCGGAGGAGCCGTCATCGATGACGAAGAGTTTCCAGTCGGTCAAAGTCTGCTTTTGAATGGACCGAATCGCCCGAACCACGGTGTGGGGCTTGTTATACAAGGGCATGATAATGCTGAACAGGGCCATCCATATATTCCTGATGGATCGGATCCAGTTAGGCGCCGCCGTGCCGGAAACGACTCCATCGGCCGCACAAATAATTCCAGTAAATAATCTGTTTTCGAAGGCCGTTTTTACGTTCATACTCTCCCGCACGGGCCATCGTCAAGCCGATTCGGCGGAAAAATGCAGACAGATATCTTTGCCCGGCGCGGAGGATTCGAAGAACCTGGATTCCTCTTCCGCGAAACGGATCCGCCAGAGCCAGCGATTGACCTTCCCCGGCGGCGATTCTCCGAAAATAGTCCCACGTGAGCCGGTCCGGTCCGATCCGGTGCCGCACCCGGGCCTTCGGTTCATACACGATTTTCCCTTTGGCCCGGGCGATGTTCTGAATCAGAAAGGTTTCCTCGCCCGAAAGCAGACGGATTCCGGTTCGGCCCACCTGTTCCGAAAATCCGCCATGCGCCAGCAGGGTCGATTTTCGAAAGGAGAGGTTGGCTCCATAAAGAGGATATTGGTCCGTAAGGATTTTCCGATCCTCTCCCAGTTCCACTTCCGCCAGATTGGTGCGAAACGCCGGGCCCAGCCAGGACGGCGGCGGGGTGGAAAAAAGTAGGCTGCATCGTCCCCCCACGATGTCTGCCTGGGTCTGCTGATAACATTGATGCAATGCGGCAAGCCATCCCGGTTCGACCAGAACATCATCATCCAGAAACGCCAGAATTTCACCCCGGCTCTCTTTCACACCCCGATTCCTCGCCGCGGAAAGACCTTGCCTAGCTTCATGGAATATCCGAACCTCCGGATGAACCTTGAATGGATCGCAGACGGCCTGCGTCGCGTCCGTACTGTTGTTGTCCACAACCAGCAGTTCATAAGGGACTTGATCCAGATCATTCTGCTCCAAAAAGCTTTGGAGCATACCCGATAGCAGTCCCGCACGATTATAAGTGCATACGATTACGGAAATCATACTTACAATTCCAGCACAGCCGATATGTAATAGTATATCGGCTGAATCGATTCGGAAAACAGCAAAGCGTCTAATCGGCTTGCCTGGAGGGAGTTATCCGTTATAATCTCATGTCCGTACAGCACAAAACGATAAGGTTTCATTCGGCAAGGAAACAGGATGATGAACATCAAAAGTATAACCGTTCTCGGGTTTCAAATCGCATTGACAGGGATGATTTTCTCAGGGGCCGGCTGCCAGAATTCCATGCCGAAGAACAGCTCTCGCACTTCCCTTGGGAAAGTGGAATTTAAAACGGCTTTTGAGGTCTGCCGCGATGTGATGGCCCAGGAATTCGGGGTGGTATCCGCCGATCCAGAAACCGCCGTAATTAAAGCCAGGCCAGAGCCTTACGAACTTTCCGGAGGATCCGCCATACACTTCTCCGCCCAGCAGCACCGACGAAGCGCGAACCTGAACCTCCACAGGCAGGATCGGCAGTGGTGGGTCTATGTGGAGGTCTCGATTGAGCGGAAAGACACCCAGTCTTACAGTCAGTTCCAAAGCCAGCGAAGCGGCAGCGACCATGGCGTATCCACGCCGATGGAAACGAATGAATCTGCGCCTCTGGGCAAACGGGATGTATGGACGAAGGTGCGGCGGGATGTCGCGATGGAAAAAAAGATTATATCCCGCATCCGGGAGCAGCTTGGCATGACCGTTTTGCTGGAACCTCCTGCACCCAAGCCATAATTTCTTCTCCATCGCGGTTGATACCAGAGGAAATTCCATCCCGGATAACCCAGGGCTTCCCCTTGGGATGCAAGCCTCCCTGTGTAATTATAACGGTCTGTCATAAATGGGATTATAAAAATATATCGGGTTCGAAAAACATTTTCTTTTCCGATTAAAGAAATCTTTTGAAAAAAGTCGATAGGACCTTTGGTCCTTTATGGGACCTGACGGAGCGGATTTTAACTATTCTGCTCAGACAAGGCTTTCCAAAGGCCGATAAACCTGATAGTTGGGGAATGATCGTGGCAGATCATTCTGTTGAAACTGTCAGTGAACCGGATAAAGGAATCGGCTATGAAGGCCAGCCGTCGAACATACGGATCTCCAGGGTTGGATCCTTGGAGTGAATTACATAACACATGGGATTCCTCGCTGTCAGGCTGGAAGCCTTCGTTTGCAGGATGGATATGCCCACTACCATGGAACTCGCAGAGGCAAGGGCACAACGAATTGAACAAAGCCGCAGGAAGAGTTTTGTGTCTGGTGGTGACGGGTTGGCTTCTGGGCGGTCTGACAGGATGTTCCGGCTGGTTCCAGCGTCAAGAACCCCAGGATTCCCGCCCGATGGTACAGACGAACCTGTATGGGAAGCTGGAGAGCTGGAAGCCGGTTCAATTTGAAGCCAAACCCTTTTCTTCTCTGATTCAGCACAGTTTTTCCGAAGAGGGCGGAGATTATGATCCCGATGTCAGCCCGGACGGCAAATGGCTGGTCTTCAGCACGTTAAGCCATTCTCCCAATCCCGATTTGTATATCAAGCAAACCTACGGGGCGACCGTAACCCGCCTGACCAGCGATCCGGCCAGCGAGATCGAACCCTGTTTTTCGCCTACCGGGGATAAAGTGGCCTATGCCTCCAATCGCAGCGGTGACTGGGACCTGTATGTCGTGGGCGTCGATGGCCCCAATCCCACGCAACTTACCGCGGGACCCAGCAAAGACATCCATCCCTCCTGGTCCCCGGACGGCAAATATCTGGTGTACAGTTCCTGGGGGCCCCGCTCCTCGCAGTGGGAATTGTGGATCGTCAGTACGGATAATCCCAGTATGAAGAAATGGATAGGATACGGACTCTTCCCCGAATGGTGTCCAAATCCGAAGATTCCGAAAATTGCCTACCAGATGGCCCGATTTCGGGGCAGTCAGTGGTTCAGCGTCTGGACGGTCGATTATGTCGATGGGGAAGCGAAATTCCCCACGGAAATCATCAGTTCGGTCCAGCATGCCTGCATTTGCCCCTCCTGGTCGCCGGACGGCAGTAAAATCACCTACAGCACCATCAGCCGAAATGTATATGAGAAGAACGAGTCGTCGCCTCTTCCCGGAACCTCCGGCGAAGATATCTGGATTGTCGATCTGGATGGGCGGAACAACCTGAAGCTGACGCAGTCGGACGCCTCGAATTTTTCACCCTGCTGGGCTCCCGACGGTCGCGTGTTCTATTGTTCGGACCGCAAGCAGATTGACAACGTCTGGTCGGTCAAACCGTACCAGGTGGATTTCAAAAATCCCACGCCGATCAATCTGAGTCAGCATCCGCAGAGTGTGTTTCAAGCGAATTAAAACGAACGAAACTGATGGATAAGGTTTCGCGGCGGTTGGCATAAAACAGAATGGCTGTGGTTCTGTTGGAAAAGTGAATAGCGAACATGACAGATGTAATTCGCCGCAAAAGTCTTTGGGCCCGGCGGGCAGGATGCCTGCTGGCTCTGGTGGCCGCCGGATGTTCCGGCCGCTCCGAACGAGATGTGTACTCCAATCCCTATGGAGTTCCCACGCGTCTGGCGGTAGCCCCGTTTCGAAATCTCTCCGGATCTTCCGATCTGGATGTGGTGGCGGCTACGGATGAGTTTTACAGCGAATTGCAGGCGGTCGAAGGACTGGAAGTGGTGCCGGTCAACCGGGTTCTGGCGACACTGGCCGATCTGGGCTGGGACAATGTCCAAAAGCCCGAAGATGTGCTGGTTCTGGCCGATGCCCTGGCGGTGGAAGGCGTGATTGTCGGATCGATTACGCGATACGATCCTTATCCGCCCCCGCAGGTGGGAATGGTGCTGCAATTGTATCTGCGGACCCAGCGGGACTCGGACCAGGCCGTCACCTATGTGAATCCGGGCGAAATCGCCCGGGCGGGCAAAAGCTTCGAGTTAAGCCGGGCGCGAATGATTCAGCCGGCCGCTTCCGTGGTGCGGATTTTCGACGCACGCGAAGAAGAGGTTGCCAAACGAGTCAAGGAATTCGCCAAACATCGAGGCGCCTCCGACAGCCCTTATAGCTGGAAAAAATACACGACCCAGCGAAATTATTTGAAATTTGTATCCTATGAAATGATCGGCGAGCTGCTGGCGGGAGAACGCCAGCGTTTGCAGAAAAAATAAATGGAAAAGCCCGTATGGAGCCGAAAAAAGAACTATCGCTTTGGAAAGAGCGGCATCATTACATGTTCCGGTATGAACCGGGCAATGAGGAAGAGGTGCTGAACTCGTTTGTTCGGCTCGCCAATGAACCGGACAACAACTTTGACTGGTTCGACGCGGCGGTCCTGAGTTTTCAGCTAAGCCGGAATCTGGTCGAAGAAGCCGATCAATTGCTGTGTTCCGAATCCGGCATGGAGGCCGATTCGGTGGAATCCGAAACGCCCTGGTTTTTCCCCTGAGGTTTCGGTGTGACTTGGTTTTCCGGCCTGACCCGTCGGGAAATGACAGATCGAACGATACAGCGTGAACTGGTGTCCCAAGAAGAACTGTTAACAACCTTTTTCGCCGTGAGATGTCTGGGCTATGGAAAATAATTCAATTATTCGCGAATTTCTGGATTATCTGGCACTGGAAAAACATTTTTCAGAGCACACCGTGAAATGTTATATGGCGGATTTGCAGCAG
>CAZOTP010000057.1:0-2198 GCA_964582655.1 uncultured Pirellulales bacterium
CCTACGCCGCCGTCGACTGGTTCGGTTCCGGAAAACCCGACCTTGTCTGCGGCGCGGAATCCGGATGGTTCTACTTCTTCCACCGCAGCACACTGGAACACCCCGCCCCGCCTGTCGCAAAGCTCTCCAATTTCCTGGAACGAAAACCCTGATTTACAATGGTATTTGTGAAAAACAGAAATGTATTCCCGTTCCATAAGCCCTGTTTCGGCTGAAGGATATAAACATTATATCAAAATTCAGAATGTATCTGTTTTTTTGATTGACAGATCGATTCTTTTGTGATAGTCTAGTTTAATAAAGATTCTGTTTTTTGGAGAGTTTTTCTTTTTTATCGAAGTCGGTTCCTGTTTATTCATTCAGGGCCGCTTACAACACAGAAGGATATTATGTGTTTAGAGGAGTGTGGCGTTTCATACCGTGTTAAGGGTTTTAATAGAATATCAAAGGAGGATCTATGAAAGCTGTCTTGTCTGCCGTTGTGGGAGTTCTGTGTTTAATATCCGGTAACCTGTACGGCATCAGCGCCGTCCCCCTCGACCTGAATCCGGGAATTAATCCAGATGCATTTTCGGCTTATGCCGGAGGATTACCATCCTATGGCGCAAGCGGGGCCTATGTGGATGGCTCCTATTTTGATCCGGATCCTCAATCTCCAAATGGACCCGGCTGGCATTATGTGGAGTCGAATATGACCAGCAGTGATGGAATCGATGGCGTTGCGATCTCCTGGACAGGTTACTGCAGCCCTTATTCAGAACTATACGGAGCCATAGCCAATTGTGATCTTCTCATTGGCACAACGCCGCAAATTCCTGCCGGAAGCCCTCTGGAATTATATATTCTTCCAACAGCGAATGTACAACCTGGTCAGATGGGATACGGAGTTGCGATTAAGCGAAACAATACCTTTATTTGTAATTATAATTTAGATACAACAGGTATTATTTCGGAGCCCATTGTTGTTGATGTCCTGGCGGGTGAAACTCTTTCATTGAATATGGATGTGCAAAGTCTCTTTCCGATCTCCTGTTCCGCTCAACTCTCTCTGTGGACAATTCCGGAACCGACAACGATGGCATTGCTTGCTCTGGGCGGGCTGGCAGTATTGCGCCGGCGAAAATAAGCTCATACTATTTTAACTTTTCGCAATACCATGAAAGCTGTGAGGCAAAATCTCATAGCTTTTTTTTAATTGCCGTTATTAGCGGCTCTGATACAGTATGACCTTTGCTACCGACATTCATCGGATAATGCCGGGCAAAGGAATGATGATTGAGTTAACTAACGTTCAGTGGATCAGCGTCATTCTCGCCGCGGGGCTGATCGGGTTTTCCAAAACCGGCATTCCCGGCGCGGGGATCCTCGTTGTGCCCCTGCTGGCGGCGGTGATGCCCGCCCGGCAATCGACAGGCTTTCTACTTCCCATTCTGTGCCTGGCGGATATCCTCGCGATCCTCTACTGGCGAAAGCACGTCGAATGGAAACAGCTTGGCAGACTTCTGCCCAGTGCGGTCGTCGGGATCGCGGCAGGATTCTTCGCCATGGGGAAAATTACCGACCGGCAGCTCATGCCGTTGATCGGAATCCTCATTCTGGCGCTGCTGGTTTTGACGATCTGGCGGAACCGGCGAACCGCGCCGGATTCGATTCCCACCTCCCGCTCCTTCGCCGCGGGAATGGGAATTCTCGCCGGAATCACCACCATGATGGCCAACGCCGCCGGTCCGATCACCAATATCTACCTGCTGGCGATGAAACTCGACAAAAAACAGTTCATCGGCACCGCCGCCTGGTTCTTCTGGGCCGTGAACCTGATCAAAATCCCCTTCAGCCTGAAGCTCCAGTTGATTACGCCGAATTCCCTCCTGACCAACCTGGCCCTGCTGCCGGCGATTCTTACGGGCGGCCTTGCCGGCATCTGCCTGATGCACCGAATCCCCCAGAACCTGTTCAACGCGGCAATCACGGGCCTGGCAGTCTTTGCCGCGGCATATCTCTGCCTCAAACCCCTGCTGGGATAAATCGGTTGACTTGACCGGCGTTTCCTTCCATACTTCCCCAGCATGAGAACATCGACCAGTATCCTCCGCCGCGGCTTTCTCTGGCTGACGCTGCTTGCGATCCTTCTGTTTATCGTGTTGGCGGTCGCGGGGGCGTTTCTGGGTGCGCCGCGGGCGAAAAACTTTTTTAATTCC
>CAZOTP010000057.1:2245-14331 GCA_964582655.1 uncultured Pirellulales bacterium
GCTGGTCTTCGCCTCCCTTCGCAATCGTCCCGCCCTGCTGCTCATCCATGCCGGATGCATCCTGGTTCTGCTCGGCGCGATGTGGGGCTCCGACGCCGGGCACCGCCTTGCCGGCCAGCTTCTCCAGCGGCAGAAAGTCCCCAAAGGCTACATGCTGATTCACGAAAATCAGGCCGAAAACCGCATCCTTTCCGGCGATGCAAACACCGAACTGGCCCGCCTGCCCTTTGAACTCTTTCTGCATGACTTTTCCCTCGACCATTATGAGGACTTCGGCAAACTCCTCATCCAATCCCCGCAGGGCGAAACATTCCAGATGCCCGCCAGAGCGGGGGAAACTCTCTCCCTGAATCCCCCCCGGCCCCAAATCACCATCCTTCGCGTATTCAAAAATTTCCGGCTGCAATCCGAACCGGAAGGCCGCCAGGCGGTCGATTCCCCCGAAACCGGCTCCAACCCCGCCCTGCAGATCGAACTGGCCTATCCCGACGGGACAAAACAAACACATTACATCTTTCAGAAATTCCCCCGTTTCAGCGACAACCCGGCCCATCTGGATTTTCTCTACTCGCTGCCGGTTCGGGACTATTTCAGCGATCTTTCCGTCCGCCGAGGCGACCAGACCCTGCTGCGAAAAACCATCGAAGTCAACCACCCCCTCCATTACGGCGGATACTACTTTTATCAGCATTCCTACGACGATTCCCACGGACGCTATACCGTGCTGTCCGTCGCCTCCGACTCCGGCCGGAATCTGGTCTTCGCCGGGTATGGATTCCTGATATTCGGATTGGCGTTTCACTTCTGGATCGAACCGCTGCGGCAAAACGCGAAAATCACCCCCGCGGCGCAAGACCCCCATTAATCATGGAAATCAAACATACACCCCTGGGCCTTCTGATCTATGCCGCCATGGCCGTCTGGCTGCTGGCGCTGGTTTGCGATTGTTTACCGTGGAAAAAACTGCCGCGCATTCTCTTTTTCGCCGGATTCCTTCTGACCGGAGCGGCCTTTGTGCATCGATGGCAGAACGTCGGCCACATCCCCATGCAGAATCTCCTGGAAGTGTTTCTCACGCTGTCCCTGCTGATTTTCCCTCTTTCGGCCTTCTGCCGCCGGTTCCTGAATATCTTTGATCACCGGTTCGATCGGCTGCTGGGGCTGGTCCTGCTCTTTCCGGCGGGATTCATCTTTCACGCCGAACCTCAGCCTTTGCCCCCCGCGCTGCAGTGCTGGCTTTTCGCCCCCCATGTCGCCGTGTATGTGCTGGCCTATATTCTCCTGGCCAAAGCCGCCTCGCAGGCGTTCCGCTGTCTCCGGCGCCCCGCCCCCTCGCCGGCGGAAATCGATCCGGAACGATCCGCCTACCGGCTTGTCTGCATGGGCTTTCCCCTGCTCACCCTGGGATTGCTCCTGGGCAGCGTCTGGGGGCATCTGGCGTGGGGCGATTACTGGGGCTGGGATCCCAAAGAACTCTGGTCGCTGATCACATGGCTGCTCTATATCGGCTACTTCCATTTCCGGTTCATGTTCGGGCGAACATTCCCCCGGCTCAATGCGCTCTGGATTCTGCTGGGGTTCCTGGCGATTATCCTCACCCTCCTCTGGGTCAATCTGGCGTCCCGCTTTTCCGGTCTGCACAGCTACGCCTCGTAAACTCCGCCCCCCATCAAAGACAGAATCTCTCCCGTGCCGATCCATAATGCTCTTGAAATACTTCGGGGGGAACCGCTTACGAAGTCTTGCGGCGCGGGAACGGAATGCGGCTTCGAAGATCGCGGAGTTTCCGCCAGGGATAGCTCACCCGATGCCGGCATTGCGCCGCCCGCAGGCTGCGGCGAAGCGATTTTAAATCCGGATCCTGCGGATTGATGTTCATCGCCCGCTCCAGATACTGCCGGGCCTGGGCGAAGTGTCCCTTTTTCAGATGCGCATACGCCAGATTCTGGATCGAAGCGGCGTGGTTCGGATCCAGTTCCAGCACGTTTTCCGAAAGCTCCATCCCCTGATCGATCAGCCCCATCGCGTAATAGCACAGGCTCAGGCTGTGATACCCCACCGCCTGATCGGGACGAAGCTGGATATACCGCTCAAAACATTTCATCGCGGGCTGAATTTCATCCACCTGTTCCAGCAGGCACCCCAGTTCCAGCAGCACCTCCGGCTGATTCGGCGCCAGATTCAGCTCTTCCAGCAAATGCTGGCGGGCGCCGGGATACTGCCCCAGCAGCAGAAAACACTCGCCCAGCCGAAAATTGGACCCGCTCAAAGTCGGATTGAACTCCAGCGCCCGGTGAAAACAGTCCACCGCCTGAGCTATCCGACCGCCGTTCATGTGAATCTCCCCCAGATAATGGTGCGCCTGCGCATGATCCGGCTGCAATTCCAGTATCCGGTTGAATTTCTCCCGCGCCGCCTCCAGATCGTTCATCTCCAGCAGCAGCATCCCGAAGTCCAGAAGAACTTCCAGATCCCCCGCGTCCTTCCGAAGCTCCGCCAGAAAATACTCCTTCGCCCGGGCCGGCTCCCCTTTCGCCCAGTACGCCTGGGCAATCCGGTATTCGATCATCGGATGATTCGAATCCAGCTTCTGCGTTTCCTGCCAGCACCAGATCGCGCGGTCGTACAACTGCCGCGAAAACAACGAATTGCCCATGTTGTAATAGCAAAGCGGGCAATGCTCCTTGATCTGCCGCGCCAGATAAAACATCTCCTCCGCTTTTTCATGCTGCGCCATCTCCGTATAGGTGATGATCCGGTTGCAGTAGGACGCCTCGAACTCCGGATGCAGCGATTCGATCCGCTCGAACGATTCCAGCGCCTTGTTGTATTGACCCAGCCGGGTATAATCCACCCCCAGGCAGTTCAGAAATTCCGGATCGTCCGGATCCAGTTCATGGGCCGCCTGATAGGCCTCCACGGCCTCATGGTAGCGCCCCATCGTGTCCAGCGTCAGACCCTTGTTGAAATGCCAGTTGCTGTTGTTGGGATTTAACTCAATCGCGGCCTGAAGCTCCCGAAGCGCCTGCTGCCACTGACCCCGGTCATAAAAGTCATGCGCTCGCTCGATGAGGTTTTCCGCATCCGACCAGTCACTGGAAAAATCAAAATTTTGTTGCGTCATGCTCAGGTCCTGTCATTCGGGCAAATGCCTCTGCAGTTGGAATTATTGCTATTATCGTCACAGTGCCCCGGTCACTGAATTACAAATGCGATTTCCGGAATTTCCTTCCACAGGCCCTACCGGCCGAAACGGAAAACCCAATCGCCATTGCCATCTGTAATCCATTGTACTCAAAGAAGATAGGCTCCCTTGACTCCGCCCCCCCTCCTGCGTTACAATTCGCGTTTGAAAGAACCGAACCGACTTTGGAGTGCTGCAAGTTGAAACGACGCTATTTTGATAATGCCGCGACCAGCTTTCCGAAACCCCCGGAAGTGCTAGGCGCCATGGAGCATTACGCCCGGCACATCGGTGCATCCGCCGGCCGCGGGGTCTATCAGGAAGCTCTCGAATCCGGCGATATGATTCATCAAACCCGCTGCCGGATCGCCAAGCTGATCGGCGCCTCCAATCCCGATCATATCATCCTGACGCTCAACTGCACCGACGGGCTGGTCACCGTCATCAAAGGCCTTCTGACGACCCCCGGCGGGCATGTAATCACCACCCGAATGGACCACAACTCCGTCCTGCGGCCCCTTTCCGCACTGCACCAGCAGCTCGGGATTGAAATTACCCACGTCCCGGCCGACTCGCGGGGACTGGTCGATCCGGATGATATTCGCAGGGCAATCCGGCCTGACACCCGCCTCATCGCGGTCGTTCACGGCAGCAACGTCTGCGGCAGTCTGGTGGATATCGAGGCCGTCGGGCGGATCGCCCGGGAACATGGCATTTTCTACCTCGTGGATGCCGCTCAAACCATTGGACATCTGCCGATTGACGTGCGGGCTCTCCAGGTGGATGCCATGGCCTTCCCCGGACACAAAGCCCTGCTGGGACCCCTGGGAACCGGAGTCCTCTATATCCGACCGGGTGTGGAAATGAAAATCCGCCCCTTGAAAGAAGGCGGTACCGGAAGCCGCAGCGAAGAACCCGTCCAGCCTGACTTCATGCCCGACCGGTTCGAAGCCGGCAGCCACAACGCCATTGGAATCGCAGGTCTTGGAGCCGGTGTGCAATTTATCCTGAAAAAGGGCATCCAGAACCTGCGAAACCACGAAGAACACCTGTGCCGAATATTTTTAGACGAAACCGAATCCATCGATGGGCTGACTGTCTATGGCCCGCGAAACCTGATTCAGCGGGTCGGCGTTTTCAGCGTCCGTCTGGACGGCTTCGAACCGGCGGAGCTGTCCGCGGTTCTGGAAGAAAAATTCGGCATTCTCACCCGACCCGGTCTGCATTGCGCGCCCTTGGCCCACCAGAGTCTGGGTACGCTCGATCGGGGCGGAACCACCCGTTTCAGCCTGGGGTGCTTTCTGACCGATGACGATATCCATTATGCCGCCGACGCCCTGAGGCAAATTGCCCACGCATGCATGTGTCCCTGAACAATCCGGCCAACCCTAAAACCGTTTTCATCCCACGCTCTCAATTCGGCGTATTCCCGACAACGCATCGGGATGGAGACAAATCCGTATCCCTTGCGATTCGCCGAGTAACGTCCGATAAGGAATTTAAAACCGGCAATGCTCTTATTTTCGCCAGATCCTTTGGCGGAAATCGCCGAATCCGAACATTTTTCTGGTAACTTGATTATAAACATTTAGACTGGTTCTCACTCGTTTCCAATACGCATCGGTTCTCTGGAATATGTCTTTGATATTGCCGATAAGCATTGTTATAATAAGGTTTTGAGAATGCCCAAGGAAAACAACATTCCGGATGTCTCCCGGGCGGATTCGCCGGCGGGACTGAACATCCTTCGACCCCTGCGGATTATCCTCGCCCATGCCCTGCTCTTCGCGGCGGCCCTCTTCCTGTCGTTTCTGGTTTCCTACGATATGCGGATTAATCCCGTTCCCCCCCTGCTGCCCTGGTTTCCCAAAGTCTATCTGTTCTGGCTAATGATCATGATCTTCATCAAACTCATCGTCTTTGGGTTCCTGAAACAATATCAGGGCTGGTGGCGGTATGTCAGCGTCGCCGACCTGCTCAGCATCATCAAGGGATCCTACGTCAGTTTGCTCCTGCTGGCCGTCCTGTGGTACGTGCTGGTCAATATCCCCGAAGTCCAGGAAATCCTGATTCACCCCGATGGTATCGGCGGGCAGTTCGCCCCGGCGCACCCCGTCCAGGTCCTTCTTCTCGATTTCGGCGCCACCATCGTGGTCGTCTGCGGCGTTCGACTGGCCATCCGACTCTACTTTGAAGAATCCCGCTCCGAGCCTGGCGTGCAGGCCTCCCGAATTCTCATCGTCGGCGCCGGAAACGCCGGCGAATCCCTTCTCCGCGATATTCACCGCCTCCATTCCAACCGCTATACCGTCGTCGGCTTCATCGATGACGACCGCCACAAACTCGGCGCGCGAATCCACGGCATTCCGGTCCTGGGAACCGCCGATCAGATTCGCGAAATCTCCCGCCAGAAAAACATCCAGGAAATCGTCATCGCCATGCCCTCCGCCACCCACAAGGAAAGACGCCGCGTCGTCGAATTGTGCCAGGGCGCCAATCTCCGCTTCAGCATCATCCCCGATCTGGTCTCCATCGCCTCCGGAGAGGTTCGCGTCTCCCAGATGCGCGATGTGGACATCAAAGACCTTCTCGGACGCGAGCCGGTCACCCTCGATCTCGATCAAATCCGGGATTTCATCAAAAACAAAGTGGTCCTGATCTCCGGCGCGGGGGGCTCCATCGGCTCGGAAATGTGCCGCCAGGTCGCCCAGTTCGAACCCAAACAGCTCATCCTCCTGGAGCAGGCGGAAAACGCCCTGTTCTTCATCGACAACGAGCTGAGAAAAAGTTTCCCGCGGATCTCCATCGTCGCCTGCATCGCCGATATCGCGGAACAATCCCGTCTCCATCAGATCTTTGAGCAGTACCGACCCGCCGTCGTCATTCACGCCGCCGCCCACAAGCATGTCCCCCTCATGGAAATCAATCCCGGCGAAGCGATTAAAAACAATGTGATCGGCACACGAAATATCGCGGAAGCCGCCCATCTCTACGGAGCTTCCAACTTCGTCTTCATCTCCACCGACAAAGCCGTCAATCCCACCAGCATCATGGGCACCAGCAAACGCATCGCCGAAATGGTCATCCAGTGCCTCAACCGAAAAAGCAAAACCGAATTCATCATGGTCCGCTTCGGAAACGTCCTGGGCAGCAACGGAAGCGTAATCCCCCTTTTCCGACAGCAAATCGCCGGCGGCGGACCGGTCACCGTCACCCATCCGGAGATGCGGCGATACTTCATGACCATCCCCGAAGCCTCCCAGCTCGTCCTCCAGGCCGCCACCATGGGACGCGGAGGCGAAGTCTTCGTCCTTGACATGGGAGAACCCGTGAAAATCAGCGATCTGGCCAAAGACCTCATCACCCTCAGCGGATTCCGCCCCGGCGAAGATATTGAAATCCAGTACACCGGCATGAGGCCCGGCGAAAAACTCTTCGAAGAGCTTCGCATGACCGGCGAAGACATGCAGCCCACCCGACATCCCAAAATCGGCGTCTGGCTCAATCAGCCTGCTGAAGAGGAACTCCTCAATCAGACGATTGAAGAACTCCTCGCCCTGGCCAACGATCCCGATAACCACCGAAAAATCGTTCAGACCATCAAAAAAATCGTCCCCGAATACGTCGGCGATGTGGACAGCATGGAACTCCACAAGCAGCACATCGCCCAGAACGCGCACCAGGGCCGAACCCGAAACGGCGATGCCTGATCCCGGTGGATTTTACGCCTTCTCACCCTCCGCCCGCATTCCGCCCGGCCACGGATATTAATCGTTGGGTTTGTCCTTGTCCGGCTCCAGATGCAGACCCGATTTCCTCAGGACCCCATCCGCCAGAAGGGTAACGAATTCATACGGCTTCAGCTCGACCCGGCTCTTCTCGACCGGGCGCAGCGGCTGTTCATCCAGAGTACACTGATGCAATGAGGCAGGGGGAAGCCCCGTCCACTCCAGCTCCGCCGTTTGCACGGAATCCGTCGGATTATACAGCCGGATCAGAAGCGATTCCCCGTTCCTCGCCAGCCGCAGCGAAGTGGCCGTGATTTCATCCGAAACAATCCGCACCGGGCTATGCAGCTTCGGCGCGTTGTCCCGCACCCGAACCGCCAGAAGAGGCTGGCTGAACTCCGTACCGAATCTCTCCGCGACGGCCCCGGAAAAACCCCGATGCGTCCGCAGCGAATACCGAAAATCGGTCACACCGCCCTGCGAATGCTGGTAATTCGTCGTCCAGTAGTTGTTCATGATGTTGGAATAAAACGTCTGCGTGCGGGGCAGCTCTTTTTTCCACAGGGCCGTGCCGTCCCCGGCGGTTTTCTCCGAATAATTCAGCGGATCCGGCTGCCACGAGATGCTCTCCGGCTGAACCATCGGCGCATCCGCCGTCGCGCACGTCAGCCCCATCGTCGTGCTGGAAACATCCACCCACCGCTGCACAGTCAGCCAGTTGCGGCAGGCGCCGGCAAGCTGATCCGTCTCCGTCCGCACCACCGCCCAGGGCGTCTGCACCCGCATCTGCCCCTCCGGAACGCGGCAGGCAAATCCGAAATATACCCCCTCTTTCTGAGGCGGAATCTTCAGCAGATCCGCCAGCGGAATTTCCCGCTTATCCACCCGGTTTACGATATCGATCCGATCCGGCAAATCATACACGCGGATATACTGCGTCAGCCGGTTGCAGCCCGGCGCCTGCGATTCGATCCGCAGTGTCGCGACCAGCCCTCCGGCGTCCTGAACCTCGATCTTCACATCCTTCGTCCGCTGGGCCTCTTTCGGCGAGATGCCCGGCACATAGATATATTCATTCAATCCCATCTTCGCCGACGCATCCACAAAATCATGCTCCGGATCGACTGTCCGGTCGTACAAATGCTCGATCGCGCCGGTTTGCGGATTCACCGACAGTTCAATTCGCCCGTTGCGCAGCGTGTTTTTCTCCGCCCGCGCGGCGCCGGTCGGGTTGGCCGCTCCCGCATGCAGATAATAACGGCGGGACCCGAACGCGGGAATATTCTCCGCCAGAAACGCCAGCTCCTCGTTCGCCAGCGATTGCGAAGGCACAACCGTCCCGTCTTCCGTCCGCACGGCATCTCCGGGCCGCTTCGTATCGCCGGGAAGAATGACCACGTCCGTCCGCGGCCAGGAGTTGGTGTTGATCACATCGATCGCCGGGGTTTCGGATTTATCTTTCCTTCCCGGCTTCAACATATCCAGAGGCCAGCTCAGCAATCGTCGGGAAAACAAGCTCCCATCCACCGCGAAATTGCGTTTAATCCGCCATTGCTCCTGATATTGTTCGCTGCCGGGATGATACGCGCCTTTATGGACGTAGCTTCGGGCGCCCCAGGTATGCTCATCATACAGAATCACGTTCCGCCACGCCTCATCGAACGCCTCGAACGGATAGCGGTATGGATTGGGCTTCAGCAGCGTCCACAGCGTTTCCGCCTGGACCAGCCGTTCCGCCGACGCCCGGTTCAGCGCCGTCTCGTGCGCGCTGGACGCCGCGCCGTCCTCCCAGTACGGCGTAAAATCGCCCCGCACCGTCGGCAAACTCGAACCGTATCGCTTTTCCATCTCCCCGAAACACTCGCTCGTCGTGCTGATAATCAGCCTCGGCCAGGCATACCGGCGGTTCCACGCCTTCACCACCTCGCTGATTTCAAGATCCGGTACATCGTTATCGCCCCGGCAGTGCCGGATATAGACCATATCGTAAGGCGAATCGGGATACGTCCGATCAAACGTCTTCACAAACGCTTTCAGGCTCGCCTCATCATGGAACGTTCGGCCATACCCCGTCGCCGTTTGCCAGCAGAGAACCCGGTATTGCCCGCAGGGCGATTCCCAGTAAAACGGCTTGTTGTCCCATTCCTCACGGGTGTATCCGATGCGATGATTGGCATTCGGACCCAGCGACAGATATTTCACCCCCGCCTGCGCCAGCACCGGCACAATCCCCCACGTCTGGCCCGGCACATCTGTCACCATCGCCGAGTCAATCGAAAACCCATATTCCCGCCGCAATTCGAAGGTGGAATCCAGCAGATGAATCAGCTCCTCCGGCCAGCACAGCCCCGTCAGTTCCTGGCAGTAATACGCGTCGAGCCCCACGAATCCCCCGCGGACCGCCGCCGCAAACGCCTCCCGCTTGGCCCGATCCGCTCGCTGCAGATAACTCCGCAGCGCCCACTGCGATTCCAGATTCCACTTAAACCGGGCCTCCGGCGGATACTCTTTCGTCTTCTTCGCCAGATCCAGAAGCATGTCGAAATACTGCCAGTGCTCCCATTCCACCGTCGTCTGCAAATCCGTATAACCGATATCCACATGCGAGTGATTCAAAAGATACATTTCGACCTTTTTAACCGGCCGCAGCGATACCGCCGTCTGCGATAGAACCGTCCCCTCCGCTGATACCCTCAGCTCCGACGCGGTTTCCTGCGCAATCGGAGGCAGCGGAATCTCCACAGTATTCGGTCCGGCCCCGATACGCTGCGAAACCGGCTCATGATCCCCGATCCGAAATTCCAGCTCCCGCGCCTCTCCCTGATTCTCCGCATCGACCAGAATCACCTGCTTCAGGTCCGATCCGTCCTGAATCCACAAGGGCGCGCAATAAATCCCCGAAATCGAAATCGCCGGAGTCACCTTCACCGGAAAACCGTCCGCGATGGCCGGCATCACGGCAAAACACAGAACCCACACCATCATCCCGAAACGCAAAAACCGTCTTGTGAAGGTACCCATGAAAACTCCTGCAAGTCGTTGTCCTGTAACGATATTATAACAGTCCGAACCCGTCGGACCGAAACCATATATAGGATTATAGAACCCCTCTTCAGGTTAAGAAATAATTTTTCCCCGGCCGGAATAGCCGATCCGCTTACCGCGAATCCATCCAGCTTTCCCACAGTCCCTGTTCTTTCAGCTTTTCCCGCTGCTTCTCCCCCAAAAACATTCGTTTCCGCTGTTTCCGGGCAACTCGGGCGATATGGTTTTGCGTTTTTAAAAACAATCCCGCCGCCGAAGCGAGCGGAAGCGGCTGACGCCGCTGCGACCGGGTCTTTTTCCGCAGCCGATGGATGCTCTTGCGGCCCGCCTGCCGGAGCAGATCGTCCTTCAGCGACAGATAAAACTCGCAGTCCCCCGGATCGCCCTGCCGTCCCACGCGCCCGGTAAGCTGATCGTCCAGACGGCGGAACGCCAGCCGGTCCGTCCCCAGCAGCTACCTCCCCCCTTTGTCCGCGACCCCTTTCCCCAGCAGAATATCCACGCCGCGCCCCGCCATGTTCGTTATCACCGTGCTCTTCCCCGCCTCCCCCGCCTTGGCGATAATCTCCGCCTCCCGCGCGTGATTCTTCGCGTTCAGCACATCGTGCTCCAGCTTCCGCTCCGTCAGCATCTCGCTGATTCGCTCCGAAATCTGCACCGACCCCGTTCCGATCAGAATCGGCCGGCCCGTCGCGTGAACGCTCTCGATTTTCGCCGCCAGCGCATCGTATTTCCGCTTCGGGCTTCGATACACCCGGTCCGGATGCAGATACCGGCGTACCGGCTTGTTCGGCGGAATCGGAACAATGCACTGCTGATACACATTCAAAAACTCGAACGCCGCGGAACTCGCCGTGCCCGTCATGCCCGCCAGTTTTTTGTATTTCCGGAAAAACGTCTGAAACGTCGTGGTATGGCTGCCCTTCAGCTCCGTCGAAGGCGTCAGCCCGTTGTGAACCTCCATCGCCTGATGCAGACCGTCCTGCAGCTGCCGCCCGGGCAGCATCCGACCCGTCGATTCATCGATCAATACAATCTTGTTCTGGTGCACCACGTAATGCTGATCCCGCTTGTAAATGTACCGCGCCGCCAGCGCGCAGACCACATACCGCTCCCACCGGTGCCCCGAAGGCAGATACCGAAGCACCTCTTTGCCCAGTTCCCGTGCCTCCGCCTTGCCCTCCTCCTTCAGCTCCACCTTCCGGTCATCGTGCATCAGCCGGTAGTGCTTGCCCCGCACCAGCTTGCCCGCTGTCTCTTCCGCCTTCTGATACAGCGCAAGCTGAGGTGATATCCCGCTCTCGGCGCCCAGCGACAGCGGGCTCTGCGCCTGGTCGATCAGCACGCTATCCACCTCATCCACGATCGCGAAATCGTATTTCGGATCGAACACGATCTCCGCCTGCGGCCTCAATATCGCGTCCACCGCGCTGGTCTTCCGACGGCTCACATCCCGCCGCAGAAAATCGAACACGATCTCCTTCGCCGTCGCATACACCACATCCTTCTGATACGCCTCCATCCGTTCCGCCGCCGCCTGCCCCGGCACAACCAGACCCACCGTCATCCCCAGCCCCTCATACAGCGGCTTCATCCACGCCGCGTCCCTGGCCGCCAGGTATTCATTCGCCGTCACGATGTGCGTGCAGCCCTCCGGATTCCCCAGCCGGTGCAGAAAACACGCCAGCGGCGCCATCAGCGTCTTGCCCTCTCCCGTGTTCATCTCGGCGATATGCCCCTCATACAGCGCAAGGGTCCCCAGAAGCTGCACGTCATAATGACGCATCTTCAGCTTCCGCCGCGAAACCTCCCGCCCCACCGCCAGCGCACGGGGGATCAGACCCCGAAGGTCCCGATTCGCCTGGGCTTCCTGGTGAAGCTCCTGCACGGTCTGACGGATTTGCTCCTCGCTGAGCCCCTGAATCGCCCCCTCCCGCTCACACGCCTGCGCAACCATCTTCCGATAGTGCTTTAACTTCCAATCCTGCCAAAATTTACGAAATACCAAATACGCGATGTTCATCCGAAAACAGCTCCTGGTGGCAAATGCCAACCAGTGTCCTAAAATCCCCCTCCCCTGTCAACCGCATTTACGGAAAGTAGTGGGCTTCAGCGGCTTAGAATGACTC
>CAZOTP010000058.1:0-7691 GCA_964582655.1 uncultured Pirellulales bacterium
CCCGGCAGAACCGGCGGCACAAGCCCCCCCGCCGGCCCCTGCTCCCGCGCCTGCTCCCGAAACCACGCCTGCCCCAGTTCCTGAACCGGCTCCAGTTCCTGCGCCGCCTCCGGCGGAAGCAGCACCTGCCCCGACTCCGGCCCCTGCGCCAGCTGAAGCACCAGCGGCACCGGCGAAGTAACAGGATACGGATGCGGGTTCTTTGTCCCATCGTGAGCGGAGTCGTGTTAACAAACAAGGAGAATCTGGTTTACATCGGGTTCTCCTATCTGTTACAGACCCGCGGATTGGAAGTAAAAATCGACATCCGGGGCATCAGGCGAGGTTTTCCCTGTACCAGTCGATGGCCATCCGGATTCCCTGTTCGAAGCTGATGCGGGGTTCATAGCCAATGACGTTTCGAGCGAGGGTAACATCGGCGAGCGAATGCTTGATGTCGCCGGGGCGGGGCGGGAGGTATTCGGGCTGAATATGATGTTTCCCCAGCAAATCGCGAATCGTGTTGACGACGGTATTGACGGTGACGGAGGTGGCGGTGGAAATGTTGACGGCTTCGCCATGCGTTTCGTTCACTGTGGCGGCGAGCCAGTTGGCCTGGGTCACGTTGTCCACATAGGTGAAGCCGCGGGATTGTTCGCCGTCATCGAAGATTTTTGGCCGCTGGTTTCGAAGCAGGGCGGACACAAAGAGCGGGATCGCGGCGGCATACTGGCTGGTCGGGTCCTGCCGCGGTCCGAAGACATTGAAGTAACGCAGGGAGATGGTCTGGAGGCCGTAGGTGGTATAAAAGGCTTTTCCGTAGATTTCACCGATTCCCTTGCTGGCGGCGTAGGGGCTGATGGGCGACATGGGAAGGCCTTCGTGCTGCGGGAGGACGTTGTTGTCGCCATAGACGGAGGAGGAAGAGGCGAATACAAATCGTCTGGCCTTGGCGTCGCGGGCGGCCATGAGCATGTTGAAGATGCCGCCGACATTGACATCGTGTGTGGTTTGCGGGTCTTTCATGGACCGCGGAACACTGCCCAAGGCGGCGAGGTGATAGACGACGTCCACATTCTGTGCGGCTTTCCGCGTGGCGGCAGGGTCGCGGATATCATCGCGGATGATTTCGATCCGGTCGGCCACTTCCGCAAGATTTTGCTCCTTTCCGGTTTCGAAATTATCGAGTACGCGGACGCGAATGCCTTTGTTCAGCAGGAAACGGACCATATTGCTTCCAATAAATCCTGCACCGCCTGTTACAAGTGATATACCTGCCATTCGTATTCCTTTCTGCATTGCATCAAGAGGAGGGAAGATGAAAAAACGTCCGGCAATTTTCGGAGGTTGCCTGAGCGATGACGGAGATCGGCTGATTTCGCAGTTCGGCGAGTTTTGCGCCGGTATGGACAAGGAACGCCGGCTCGTTGGGGCGAACGCCTCGCTTCGGTTCGGGACTGAGATACGGACAATCGGTTTCGATCAGAATGCGGTCCAGGGGGGCGATGCAGGCGGCATCCCGTATGGAATCGGCTTTTTTGAAGGTGAGGGTACCGGCAAAGGAGAGAAAACCGCCCCGATCAAGGACCTTACGGGCATCCGAGGCATTGCCTCCAAAGCAGTGAAAGAGGATCCGCCCTTCGGCCTGTCCCCATTCATCGAGGATAGCCAGGCAGTCGTCGAAGGCTTCGCGGCAATGGATGATGACAGGCCGGCAAACAAGCTCTGCCAGATCGAGCATACGGCGAAAGACTTCCTGCTGAACCTTTTTCGGGGAAAACTCATAATGATAATCAAGACCTGTTTCGCCAATGGCACGAACTGTTTCGCGTTCACAGAGCTGTTGGAGGGGGGAAAAGCCATCCGGGGTGAACTGGACGGATTCATGGGGATGAATGCCGACGGCGGCGAACATCCCGGGAGTGGATACGGCAAGCTGAACGGCCTGCAGTCCATCGGAGAGGGTGGTGCCGATGGCGATCCAGCCGGTAACGCCGGCCTGACGGGAGCGGGCGAGGACTTCGTCCACCTGGCCTTCATAGCCTTCTTTTGTCAGATGCGCGTGCGAATCAATCCATTCCATGATGTAACACCCTGAAACAGGAAAACTCCTATCACGCGCTAAACGCGTTTGGATAATGCCGGATTTCGGGAGAGCAGCTTTCACCGGGGACCACTAGGACTACATCGAAGCGGGCGGGGAACCGGGAAAGCTGATTTCGATGGATGAACTGCCGTGCAGCGGCGGTGATGCGGGTCTGCTTCTGGGGAGTGACCAGATGTTCGGCTGTGACAAACTCCTCGCTTTGCCGGGTTTTGACCTCCACAAAGACCACCGTGCGGTTTTGCCGCATGACCAGATCGATCTCTCCCTGCGGGGTACGGAAATTTCGCATGAGCAGCCGAAAGCCTTGCCGGCGTAAAAAATGAAGGGCCGTCTGTTCGCCGAGCCGGCCCAGATCGTCTGATTGCCCATACGGGCGTCTTGAAAACAACCCATACGGGCGGAAAACTCCGAAGTGCCGCGCAATCCCAAGGAGCCGCGACCAGAGCGAGGAACGGCCGGAGGCGTTTTTGCCTGTAACGGAATTCAGCTTTTGACCGCTTCGGACCATTTTTCCCGGAGGCGCACCGATTTGCCCGCCCGGCCTCGCAAGAAGTACAGCTTGCTTCGACGGGTATGCCCGGAACGCACAACCTCCACCTTGGCGACGCTGGGGCTGTGAAGGGGGAAGATACGCTCCACCCCTTCGTTGTTGACAATGCGCCGAACGGTGAAGACGGCCTTCATGCCGGAGCCTTTTTTGGCTATCACCGTGCCGTTGAAGATCTGCACGCGCTCCTTGTCGCCTTCGATGATTTTGACATGCACATCCACGGTATCGCCCACGCGGAAGGCGGGGAGATCCTTGCGAAGATGTTTTTCTTCCACTTTTTGAATTAGATTCGCCGTCATAGTCCACTCCAACACGAGTATTAAGTTACCAATTCCGTACGTTTTTTATCCGCCGCCTACATCGCGGCGGAACCATTATTTCTGCACATCCGGTTTTTCCGCATCCGGGCCTTGCGATTCATCCGGGAGCAAATCGGGCCGTCGCCGGCGGGTCCGGATTCTCGACTGTTCGAGCCGCCAGCGGCGAATCTGCTCATGGTGCCCGGACATCAGGACATCGGGCACGCTCCAGCCCCGGTATTCCGCAGGCCGCGTATAATGCGGATATTCCAGCATCGGAGCGCTGAAGGATTCTTCCAGGCAGGAATCCTCATGACCCAGCACGCCGGGCAGGAGCCGCGTAACCGCATCCATCATCACCATGGCGGCGAGTTCGCCTCCGGTGAGCACATAATCCCCGATGGACACTTCCATCGTGGGAAGATGCTGGCGAATCCGTTCGTCAAAGCCTTCGTAATGTCCGGCGATCAGGATCAGCCGATTTTTTTTCGCCAGGGTTCGCGCCATCGCCTGATCGAATCGTCGGCCCTGTGGGGTCAGGAGGATGATTTCATCCACGGGGCCGTTTTGCTTCTGCACCGCCTCGACGGCATCGAAGACGGGCTGGCACATCATGACCATTCCCGGCCCGCCGCCATAAGGCGTATCATCCACGCTGCGATGCTTGTCCACGGCATAATCCCGGATATTCGTCAAGACGATTTCAATCCGTCCATTCTGGCAAGCCCGCTTGATGATGGACTCACCCAGAACGCCGGCGAACATATCGGGAAACAGCGTCAGGACATCGAATCGCATCGGTTACTTGGCCGCAATGCCTTTTTTCTTCAGTAAATCCCGGACGGTATCGCTGGGCTGTGCGCCTTTCTGGAGCCAGTATTGAATCCGTTCGGCCTTCAGGACGAGCTGTTTTTCGGCATCTTTCTCAATGGGATCGTAATGCCCCAGCTCTTCGAGGACGCGGCCATCCCGGGGATTCCGGATATCCATCGCGGCAATTCGATAGAACGGCCGATGCAGGCGTCCCATCCGTTTCATTCTGATTCGTACCACGCAGTACTCCTTCCACGTTAACATCTTCGCCGGACGATCCGGCGGTTTATTCCTGTATGCCCGCGGCGTCGATTCGATTGCGGCAGGCGAGAACATACCCGTTCAAAAAAATTCCAATGTTGGCCGGCTCGGCATTGGCGCGGGCGGCAAGAGCCTGAATATCCGCGTCGCCCAAGCGTTCGGGATGCTGTTTTTCCTCGTCGGTCATCACCCGGACCAGGCGGCTAAACTGCCGGTATTCCTCCTCGGAGGGCGAGGCAAGCATCGCCAGTTCCGCCGTTCCGCGGGCATCGCGAAACTGATCGCGATATCGCTTCCCAAACGCCGAATTACGGCAGCAGCCCACGTATTCCAGATAATCTTCCACGGTGTAGCAGTCCGCACTGCCAGGCGACAATCGTTTGGGCTTTGGATTCGTCTTCATCAGCGGCTTCTCTTTTTTCGGTTTTTCCGGATTTCGCGTTTGCTGAGAGACCGCTGGGGTTTGTTGAATTTCATTTTGGGCAGTTTGCCCCCCATGGCGTCCATCATGCTTCCCATCTGGGTCATGGCCTTCATGCGGCTCATCATGCCCATGCCGCTGAAAGCTTTCATCATCTGCCGTGTCTGGTTGAAGGTCTTGACCAAGCCGGAGACATCCTGGGGTTCCATGCCGCAGCCGCGGGCGATTCGTCGCCGGCGGGAGGCGTCGATGAGGTCGGGGTCTCGCCGTTCCTGCCGGGTCATGGAATGCACGATGGCTTCGACACGGGCGATTTCCTTGTCGTCCACTTCCATGCCGGACATCTGGGAGCCCAGACCGGGGACGAGCTTGAGAATATCCTTCATGCCGCCCATTTTTTTAACCGACTGCATCTGCTTGAGAAAATCGTCAAAGGTGAAGGTGCCTTTGGCCATCTTCTCCTGCATTTTGAGGGCTTCTTCCTGGGAGAACTGCTGCTGGGCTTTTTCGACGAGACTGACGACATCGCCCATGCCGAGGATGCGGCCGGCCATGCGGTCGGGGTGAAACTCCTCCAGGTTGTCCAATTTCTCGCCGACGCCGATGAACTTGATCGGTTTGCCGGTGACGGCCTTGACTGAAAGAGCTGCGCCGCCCCGGGCGTCGCCATCGAGTTTGGTGAGGATGACGCCATCGATTTCGAGCTGTTCGTTGAATTCCCTGGCGCTGTTAACGGCATCCTGTCCGGTCATGGCGTCGCAGACCAGGTAAATCTGGTGCGGGGTGACGGCGGAGCAGACGTTTCGAAGCTCGGTCATCAAATCAGCGTCAATGTGGAGTCGTCCTGCAGTATCGAGAATCACGACATCATGGCCGGTTTCGCGGGCGTGGCGAACGGCGTTCCGGGCGACCTTGACGGCGTCTTTGCTGTCTTCGCTGAATACGGGAATGTTGAGCTGGGCGCCGAGGGATTTTAATTGTTCGATGGCGGCGGGACGCTGGAGGTCATCGGCGGCCAGGAGCGGATGTCTGCCCCTGCTGACCAGGAGTCTGGCCAGTTTGGCCGCTGTGGTGGTTTTGCCGGACCCCTGCAGGCCGGCGAGCATAATAACGGTGGGACCCGGACTTACAAAGTAGATTTGGCTGTCCACCGGTCCCATCAGGCTGGTCAGTTCGTCATTGACGATTTTAATCATCACCTGACCGGGGTGGAGGCTCTGAATGACATGAGCGCCGAGGGCTTTTTCGACAACGGAATCGCAGAAGTCTTTGACGACTTTGAAATTGACATCCGCTTCCAGGAGCGCGGTGCGGACCTGCCGCATCGCTTCGCGCACATTGTCTTCGCTGATCCGGCCCCGGCCGGAGAGATTTCGAAACATCTCGTTGAACTTACTGGTCAGCGATTCAAACAAACACATTCTCCTGGGAACCGATCAGCCGGTTCCGTCATTCACTGTAGTCCGTTATCTGCAAGGCACTTACATACCTTCTCCGCCGGATACGGAGAATAGGGTATGATAAAAATACGGGAATCCTTTTGCAAGAAAAATCAGCCGGATCGGACCAGCCGGGGGGAGAAACCCGCAAAAAACAGCATAAATCATTATATTACATACAGTTAGGCCGTTTTTTTACAGGATTGTCCGGCGGTTCCTGTATCGAAAAAAAATATTCAAAAAAAGTGTTTCCGCTCCTCATTTTCGGGTATAATCGGGGAAGTGTTCGTTCTTATACTATCTCTTTTGAGGTATGGCGTTTTATATGAATTCATCATACTTCCTGTTCTGGATTTGCCGTTGGAGTGTTCGATATGTTTAGACGCAGGGGATTTACTCTGGTTGAACTGGCGGTGGTGCTGGTTCTTTTGGGGCTTCTGATCTGCTATCTGCTTCCGACGCTGAGTCAAAGCCGCAGCGTATCGAGGAGCAAGGTCTGCATGATGAATATGCGCACGGTTGGGATGGGGATGGCTCAATATGCCGGAGATTCCGTGGGGAAACTGCCTCCGCAATCCTATTACAGCTCAGGTCCGTGGACGACGACGTCTCTGTATAATTGCCGGTATCTGAAAGCGAACACGACTACCAATACCGGGCGATGCTACCTGATGAAATCCTTCGGCCCCGGGGCTCTGTATGATACGGGGATTGTCACTCAGCAGGAAACGTTTTATTGCCCCGGTCCATCCCAACCCGCTACACGCGACGCTTCGTTTGATCCGGGGTATTATACCAATCCTGCCAACGGCGATCTCTGGGTCAATCCAGCGTATGAATCCACCCCTTATCGGATTCGCTCCTCCTACACATTCTTCAAGAACAACATCCTGACCCTCGACCAAATGGCGAACCTTTCCTATTACTATGATATGGTCAGCAGTTGGTCCGAGATCGCTCATAAGACCGGCAAAGGCACGCCAGAGGGTTTTTATGTTCTTTACGGGAACGGCCATGTGGAGCTTGCCCGCGATGAGGAAATCCTGAATTTTGATGATGACATTTGGGGGGACACCTATGGCGGTATGAATCCAGCAAACAGCTTTGACCTGTGGTACAACATCCACCGGGATCGTGTTACGCTGAACTATCATATCGGGAACAACATGCCGGATTTATTTAAGGTGCCAAGCGGAAGCATGGCGACATGGCAATGCAATGAAAGCATCAGCGACGGCGCCCGCTCGGGTCAGTGGTATTATTCGCCCAATTAAACGGTTTGAGCCGTTTTAGGCGGTCAGGTGTTTTTTCCCCTGATTTTTTACAGATGCTTTTCCCTGCGCCTATATGGGATTAGAAAAGATAACCCTTTCGGTTGCCGTTTTCTGTTGATTTTCCAGGGTGGGTCCCCGTATAATGTTCCAGCGTTTGAAATTGATAAGTATTTGTAATTGCAAGAGATAAGGTGTTTTTCGGTGTTGACATCGAAGGAAATCCGTCAGAGTTTTATCGATTTTTTTGTTCAGCGGGGCCATACGTTTGTACCGAGCAGTTCGGTGGTGCCTCAGGACGATCCGACGCTGCTGTTCGCCAACGCGGGGATGAACCAGTTTAAGAATCTGTTTCTGGGATCGGCGAAGCGGTCGTATGTTCGCGCGGCGAACAGCCAGAAGTGCATCCGGGTCAGCGGCAAGCACAATGACCTGGAAGAAGTGGGCAAGGACACCTATCATCACACATTTTTCGAGATGCTGGGGAACTGGTCATTCGGAGATTACTTCAAGGCCGAAGCGATTGAATGGGCGTGGGAGCTGGTGACGAA
>CAZOTP010000058.1:7791-14221 GCA_964582655.1 uncultured Pirellulales bacterium
GACGAAAGGGGAACGCTGACGGAATTGCCGGCCAAGCATGTGGATACCGGGGCGGGACTGGAGCGGGTGGTGTCGGTGCTTCAAAACAAGACGAGCAATTATGATACGGACCTGTTCAGCCCGATTATCGAACACATCAACCGGATGAGCGGGAAGAAATACACCGGCAAGCTGGGCAACGATATCGATAACGCGTTTCGCGTGATCGCCGATCATGTGCGGACGCTGTCGTTTGCGATTGCGGACGGGGCCCTGCCCAGCAACGACGGCCGGGGCTATGTGCTACGGCGGATTCTGCGGCGAGGGTGCCGGTTCGGGCTGCTGCTAGACAAACACGAGCCGTTTATTTATCAGCTTGTGCCAACGGTGGTGGAGATCATGGGGGAGATGTATCCGGAGCTGAAGAGCCGGATGAAGCATGTGATGAACGTGATTCAGGCGGAAGAGGCGAGCTTTGGCAAAACGCTGGACCGGGGAATCGAAATTTTCGAATCGGATGTCGCGGAGCTTCGAAAAGCAGGCGGGCATTTGCTTTCGGGGGAAAAGGTGTTCCGGCTGTACGATACTTACGGATTCCCGCTGGATCTGACGCAGCTGATGGCGCAGGAGAAAGGCGTGGAAATTGACGGGACGGGATTCGAGATGCTGATGGAACAGCAGCGGGCCCGGGCGAGGGCGTCTCAGAAGAACGCGACCTACGTGGCGGACGCGCTGGCGGACCAGATGCCCCAGACGGACGATACGCAGAAATATCATACCCGCCACCTGGCGGCGAAACTGCTGGGCTTCGTGCTGGAAGACCGCTATATCACGGAAGGGCCTGTTCCCGCGGGGCAGCAGGTCGGATTGATTCTGGACCGGACCTGCGCATACGCGGAATCCGGCGGCCAAGAGGGCGATGCGGGAACCATCGAGGGCGGCGAAGGGAGCTTTTCGTTTGAGGATGCCCAGTGGATCGGTTCGGCGGTGGCGCATTTCGGGAAGCTGACGCGGTCGGGACTGCATGCAGGACAAGCGGTGGAAGTCCATATCGATCCGAAGCGGATGGATATCCGGCGGAATCACACCGCGACCCATCTTCTGCAATGGGCGCTGCGGGAAGTGCTGGGCGATCACGCGCATCAGCAGGGATCGCTGGTGGGAACGGATTATCTGCGTTTTGACTTTACGCATCCCAAAGCCCTGACGAAGGAAGAAATCCATCAGGTGGAACATCTGGTGCGGAAATCCATCGAGGCGGCTCATCCGGTGACGTTCAAGGTACTGCCGATCGATCAGGCGAAGAAGCTGGGAGCGATGGCGCTGTTTTCGGAGAAATACGGGGAGAACGTCCGCGTGCTGGCGATCGGGACGGACAATCCGGATCAACTGGAGGAGGCGTTCAGCCGGGAATTCTGCGGCGGCACACATGTGAACAACACCGAGGAGATCGGGGGCTTCAAGATCGTTCGTGAGGAGTCTGTTGCGACGGGCGTTCGGCGAATCACTGCGCTGACGGGGCGCGGCTTGAACGAAATGCTGTACGCCGGCGCGGAAAAAATGGAACAGCTCTGCGTACTGCTCAAATCGACACCGGACCAGGTTGTCGAGAGGGTGGAAGCGATTCTGGAAGACAACAAGAAGCTGAAAAAACAACTGGTCAAGGGCAGCAGCTCGGATTTAAAATCGGCAGCGCAGGACCTGCTGGGCACGGCGGAAAGCGTGGGGGATGCCAAAGTCATTCTGGGGAAAATTCCGTTTGCTCCGGAAGAGGCGATTCGTTCGCAGATCGACAGTCTGCGGAAAAAGGCCTCTTCGCATGCGATTGTGCTTCTGTGTGAAACGGAAGACCGCAAGGTCCAGATTTTCGCGGCGGTCAGCGATGATCTGATTGCCAAGGGATTAAAGGCGGGCGATCTGGCCAAACAAACGGCGGCGATTGTGGGCGGAGGCGGAGGCGGCCGTCCCCAATTCGCCCAGGCGGGCGGCAAAGATCCCGCGAAAATGGAGGAGGCCCTGGCCGCGGCAAAAACCTTTATTCACGAAAAACTTTCGTAACCGGCTTTTTCACGGCAGAAAAAAATCGTTCAATCTTCCAGCGGAATATTGTTGTCTTTGCACCACTGGCGGAGAGCATCCTGCGTTCGCTGATTTTCGTATTGTGCCACACCTTGAGCATATCGTGATATTCCAGAAAGTCCTTGAAGCGGCTGTAGGCTCCGCGATGACTGAAGATATCCCGGACCTGATCGTACTCTTCCGGAAGATACTCGGAGACGAAATCATAGACCAGCTCACGTCCGAGATCGAGATCGTTTTTGTGCGGGACGGCAATATACTTTTCCCCATCGTCAATATCGTCGGGAAGTTCCTCTATATTGTCCCCATAATCCGAGTGATAATAGATTCTCTCCGTCCCCCTTTCTATATAGGCGCTATTTGCAGAGGGAGAATTACAACTGACAAATTCATACGCCGATTCGAGATCGAAGTATTTCATATATTGACTCCTGTTATTGCAAACGGCGGATTACAGCCTGCATTTAAAACCAGCTTGACTTTGTTTGGACATTATAGAATGATTTTCTGATTGTTACAGCGGAATTCTACATTTGAACTGCGCACAAAATAAGACCCATAACAGATATCATGTTCTATGGTGCAGGCCCGGCATCCTGGGCCAGCTTATCTGCCAGCAACTTTAGGAAATAGCCTCCGACGACGGAGCGGGCTTTGAATTTCGATTTTGCGGTATCCGTCATATGCCCATCGGGCATGGCAGCGCGGTCGGGGGTTTCCTGGGCAAACCGATATACGGGACGGATGAGCTGCTGAAACGCAACGGGAGTATCGGACATGCAGGCGGTCCAGAAAATCCAGTCGGATTTGGTCAGCGGGCCTCGGCTGTCCAGGGGCAGGCCGTATTGGTTTTGGCGGGCCAGATAATACCGGATTTCCTTCTGCGCCACATCCGGCGGAAATACATTCAGCCGCAGCAACCGATCCCAGACGAGATTGTATTTCTGGCTCCAGGTTCCCTTCTGATCGAATGTCAGACTGTAATGATCGCCGTCCTCGGCGAGCCGGCACCACTGCTGCGCGAATTCTTTGGCCAGATTCATATATTCCCGCTGAATCTCTGTTTGTCCCAGCATGCCTGCCAGCTTTCCATAGCAGGCCAATCCGAGAATGGCTTTGATCGACAGATTGGCGTTGTGGGCGGAGCGGCCCATAAAATCATCTGTGCAAAGCTGGTTGGCCGGATCCAGTCCGTGTTGTTTCAGATATCCGGCCCAGGCAGTCAGCAGATCCCAATATTTTCTCGCAAAATCGGCATTCCGTTCAACGGCGGACAAGGCGGTGAACATGATTAACATATTCCCCGACTCTTCCACGGGCATTCCTCCCTCGCCATAGACGTCGCCATTGGCGTGCGGATATCGTCCAATATCATGGGGGGAATACGGTTCGTTCCATTTGTCGCTGCGGGCATAGTCCAGAACCGGAATCAGAAGCGAACGAAGGAGAGAGGGATTATAGAGCAGGAAAAATGGAGAGGTCGGATAGGCAACATCGACGGTATTCATACAGCCATTGCTGGAAATTTCCTTGGAAAAAAGGAGCGGCCGCCCATCCGAATCGGCGGTGAGTTTGTGAGCGGCTAGAACCTGCCGATATGCCAGGGCACAGAGGGCAGCATATTCCGGGCCGCCGGCCGTGGTCGCTTGTTCCAGTAAACGCTGATCCCATTGTCGGCAACGGGTCATCAGCGCGGGATAATTCCAGTGGGCTTCCTGAATCATTTTCTCCGGGGTTATATCGCCTTGCCGCCGCCACCAGGGATGAAGATTTCGCCCCATATACTGAACAGACCAGACATCATCATACGCCAGGATGAGATGGTGGGATTGCGGAACATCGCCAACCTCCGGAAAACGAAAGATGGCGGCCATCACCACGGAATCCTGAACCACCGAGGTCAGGTCATTTCTGTCCCGCCGGGGCAACCGGGCCGCGGCAACAAATTCCCGTCGGACGTTTTCGGCGATTTCGATCACCGAATCACTGTTGAAATCGGGAACCGCCAGAAGAAAATTTCCCCAGTCGATATTGATCCTGTCCCCCTGCCTGCCCAAATAATGCTGCTCGACAGAGCCGACCTGCAGGATTTGCATATCCGGGGCGGGCAGCCGGGACCAGCGAACCATCTGGGAGGGATTCTGGATGGTGCAATCCGCCTGCACATCGAAGTAAACCACAGCGTCATGCGGCTTACCGTCATGAGCCTGCAAATCGAAGGTGATATACGTGACCGGCTGAGAAATGGTATTCCAATCATTCGCCAGCGAAGGCGTTGTGAAGGTAACGGTAAAATCCAGAGGTCCTACGAGAAACCGGTAAACGGTGCGGGTCGCATTGACAATCAGCGATTTCTGTTCGACGGTATCGGGACACAGATCGGTTTGCCCCATGAATCGATACGGTTTGCCGTCAACAGTCAGAATCCCCGTCAGAGGATGTTTTGCGCCCGTCCAGTGAGAGGTCGGGGCATCGTACAGACAGTCGGCACAGGACCAGCAGCTCACATACGGATCCATGACGACCAGCGGAACGGCGGGCGGGCGGAAGGATTGGGCCCAACCCCAACCATTCGCCCCGAAAATCGTCATCAGCAGAAAAAACCTTGAATTCATTGCGACCTCTTTTCTTCCCCATGCAGGGGGAAAGGAGTCACTCCATTCCGGCAATAAAAGAACCCGGTATTTTGGAATATCATACTCCGCCGGCGTCTCGTTATTCCAGCAGGCAAACGTTCCAATGCGCTGCGACCCGAAGCTACTTTCCATTCCTCCTGAATGACACTGAAGCTGGCGAGCGTCGTCAAGGGTGATGCCGATGCTGCCTTTTATATTCGCTGGGAGAAAGACCGGTGGTTTTTTGAAAAACGGTGGCGAAATACTGGCTGGAGGAGAAACCGCAGGCAAAGGCGATCTGAGTGATGGACTGGCAAGTGCGGCGAAGAAGGTTTTCGGCGTATTTCACGCGGGAGAATGTGAGAAATTCCAACGGGGTGCTGTTGGTGATGTTTCGACACAGGGAGGTAAATTGGGTGGTTCCCAGATCGCATTGACGGGCCATCTCGGATATGGTCCAAGGGTGCGCCAGGAGAGCCGGATCGGATCGGAGCTGATCGAGGAATAATTCGACGGTGCGCTGGGAGGTGTTTAAGCGGGGTTCCAACTCGATGCGACGGTACCGGAGAAGTTCCAGGACAGCCAGAAGCAATTGATTAATGTGAATCGCGAGGCGGGAAACGGGATTATCATTTTTGTTCTGCCCCAGAGTTTCGGCGATTTGTTCGAACGAGGATGCGATTTGCTTATCGGCGCGCCAGACGGGATTTTCATTATGGCTCAGGAGCGTGGTCAGATGCTTTCGGTCCTGGGGGGATAAAACGAGCCAGTCGGGCCAGAGCCACCGATCATGAGGCCTTCGCACGGAGACATCGAGAATGAGCCAGTGGAGTCTGCCGGGAGTGATGTTGGGATTGCCGATGCTGTGGGGCTGCCACGGGCGGGTAATCGCCAAATCGCCCGGGGAGAGAGTGAAGCGTTTGGGGTGAACGGTGAAGGCAAGCCTTCCGCGCTGGAGATAGGTCAACTCGATTCCTTCATTGCGATGGGTAGGAAGCCCCCAGTCCTGATGTTTGGAAGCATCCCAGAATCCAAGCGAAAGCACTCCCGGCAATTCGCCTCGGCGGAGGGGTCGGCCAGGGTAGCCCGCCCGGGCGAAAGCGTTCAGAATGGTCTGCCCGCCTTCGACGGCATCGACCAGCGGTTTGCATCGGGCGGCGGTATAGGAGGTTCCATGGTCCTGGTACAACGAGGGTAAGGATTTCATAATGTTTAAAATTTTACACTGTGAAATATTGAAAGATCATCGTGCGGAATATTGTATCATAATCCGGTGAGAAATAGAAGTTTTTGTCGGATTGACAGAATAATTTATAAACCCTTTAACAACAGGTTGTTGCCATGGGTAAGATCGGACTGGGCGTGAACATGGAATTCGTGCGGCACGCGGACAAATCGTTTGAATGGGGTGTGCAAAAAGCCGCGGAGATCGGATATGAGTTTGTCGAGCCGATGGTTCACTGGGGGCGGGAACTGCTCAGCGAAGCAGGGTATTTTCACAGCGTATCAATGCTGGATGATCCATACCGGGTAAAACAGGCGTGTCAGAAAGCCGGGATCCAAGTCTCCGGTCTGTCGGCACACTGTCCGCTATGCAAGCCGGAGGTGAGCGGGGAATATCTCAAGCAGGCGGTTCGCTTCGCCGCCGAATGCGGGGCGCCGGTGGTGAATACGGATGAAGGGCCCAAACCAGCGTGGACCAGTCAGGAGGAGGATCATGTCCTGATGAAATACGTGCTGCACGAAGCGGCGGCTCT